>JBKJNS010000214.1:0-7307 GCA_046593455.1 Chitinophagales bacterium
AATTTCCCGGCAATCCATCACTCGTTGTGTAAGTGATGAATTTATTTGTCTTCTTACTAAACAAATTCAAGCCGCCTTCCTGCGTGCCCACCCAAATTTTTCCATGCGCATCGCAGTAAATACTATTGACATAATCACTACCTATACTGTGCGGAATATTTTGATCGTGCAGGTATGTATTGCGATGGTTGTACTTTGGATTAAGAGAGGTCAAGCCGGTCGTTGTTCCAATCCAAATGATTCCATCGCTGTCTTCGGCAAGAGCAGTTACCGTGCATTGCTCAAGAATTTGTGAGTGCCTGAATAACAAATCGGTGTTCGGCGCTGGATCAAAAATAAATAAACCATTGAGTGTACCAATCCAAATTTTCCCTTCCCGCGATTCAAGTAATGCAGTAACATTTTGAGAAGTTTTATGGTGAACAGAATTCGTTGCTGTTTCAAATTCTATTCTTGAAATATTTTTTGTTGAAGGATCAATGGTGTTGAGACCATCAGTTGTTCCTACCCAAATAATTCCGCGATGATCTACAAGAACACATGTTCCTTTATCAGAAGCTAATGATGAAGCATTGTTTTGCTCATGAATAAAATTGTGTGTTGTGTTTAGCGCAGGATTGTATTCAGTAATTCCATCATCGCAGGTTGCCAACCACCAAGTGTGATCGGCTGATTCCACCATGTCAACAATACAACCTGCATGTGGATGATTGTATTTTTGAACAAAGGGATTACTCAAAGTAAACCGAAGCGGCTGCGGATTAAATGCATTGAGTCCGTTATCAGTAGCAAGCCACATCATGCCGCTTCTTCCCTGAGATATCGAATTAATTTTATTACTGCTCAATGAATTTTTTTGATTCGGGTCGTGATAATACCGCTGGAATTTTTTTTGTCGCGGGTAGTAAACATTTACGCCATTGTCAGCCGTGCCTGCCCAAATTTTAGAGTACTTATCCTTGAACACACACGTAACGTTATTGCTTGAGATCGAAAAAGGATTTCTTTCATCATGAAGAAAAACGGTGAACTGGTTTGTTTCCTCATCAAATCTGTTGAGTCCGTATGCCGTTGCAATCCAAATCATTTTCGAAGTCGTATCGGCATAAATATCCCGCACATTATTACTGCTTATGCTATTTGAATTTTCTTTTTCATGAAGAAAATTCGTGAAAGTGTTTTGCAATAAATCAAATTTATTTATTCCACCGTATCGTGTTCCAATCCAAAGAATATTTTTTATGTTGCTGGCAATCGAAGTGATGTAATTGCTACTGAGTGAAAATGAATTGTGAGAATCATGAATGAAATGTGTAAACTTTTTTGTTCGGGGATCAAAAGCATCTAATCCCTTGCTTGCAGTTCCAATCCAAATTAATCCGCTGCTGTCTGCAAAAATGGAGGTGATGGAATCCTGAATGAGAGAAGTTACATCATCGTCGTTGTGCTGAAACAGTGTCCACTTGTTCGAGTAAGTATTGTATTCATTCAATCCCTTTCCCGAAGTTCCAATCCAAATGATTCCATTATTTCTTGTAGTCATGCAAGTGATATCATCACTCACGAGCGAGTTGTTGTTTCTGGGATCGTGCATGTAGGGTTTAAAACCATACCCATCGTATTTGTTCAGCCCTTCCTGCGTTGCATACCACATGTAACCAATGCTGTCTTGAATAATCCCCCTCACATTGTTGTTCGTCATTTTTTCGTGTGTATCATGATGCCAGAAGAAGAGGGTATCATTTTGCGCCTGAACATTCATTGATAAAATTGAGATTATAACTGCGAGTATGAAATACTGCGAAAATTCTCTGAGAAAGTTTCTGGAGTGAAATGATTTCATTCAGCTACATAAGAACCAAAGTTGCTTAATGATTCAATATGCGAATGTCAAAATACGATTTGTTAATTGCCGAATCAAGTACATGATTATGTAGTAAAGAATTTTGAAAATATTTTGCATGCGCAGGTCAATATTCCATCTCTTCAAAATACATCAACACATGGTCCTTCAAAAAATCTTCCTGCTCATCGAGATTTAGTACGGGCAATTTTTTCTTTGCTTCCCAGTGCGGCCATCCATCATCATCCATTCCTTTTAAATCATAGTAACCGGACCGGCTTAGAATGCTACAGGTGGCAATGTGCATGAGGTCTTGCTTTTCTTCTTTCGAAAACTTGCTTTGAATTTTTCCTAACTCGCGAATGCCAATGAGCATGAGGATCGCATTCATATCGGGCGCTTTGCCGAATTGTTCTTTGAGCTTGCGGCGTAGTTCGAGCCAGTTCTTTTCGCGAATAAGAAATTGTTCTGTGCTGTCTGGATTCATGCTAATGAAGCATATTCAACTGCAGATTGAATTGCATCGCGTGTCAATCGTGGATGCGCTTCCAAAATATCCCTTTCAGATTCTCCCGCCGACAATTTTTCAAGGATGAGTTCAACAGTAATTCGTGTACCAGCGACAACCGGTTTACCCATCATTATTTCGGGGTTTGAGATAATCAATTTAGTGTTATTGTTTTTCATGATTCAAAATTACATATTGATTTCAAACTTAGCTTTATCTTTTGAGAAGAGAAATGTTTCTCCAATAAATTAAAGATACTATCCAAACTTTTCCAAGTTTAAAGCTTTCAAAAATTGATCAAAGTTTTATTTCAAATTCATCCGCATCTTTTAAAAAAGGAAACGTTTCTCTGATGTGATTTAAATGATGGTATGAAAGTGTAACGTGGTGAATACATTCAATATCCGATTCTCTCCAAAGAATTTCTCCTTTAGGATCAATCACTGATGAAGCTCCGGCGTAATGCATTTCATTTCCATCGTGACCTACACAATTTACACCAATCACGTAAGATTGATTTTCAATTGCTCTTGCTTCAAGTAAAGTTTTCCATGCATTGATTCTTTTCTCGGGCCAGTTGGCAACATAAACCAGCACATCATAATTAAGCGCGAGGGCGGGCTCTCCCCCTTCGGGGGAGTTGGAGGGGGTCAATAACTCTCCTCCTTTTTTCAAAGGGGAGCCGGAGGGGGTATTTCTGCTCCACACCGGAAACCGTAAATCATAACATACAAGCGGAAGAAATTTCCAACCTTTTATTTCCACCAATATTTTTTTTTCCCCTCTCACATAATGATTGCTTTCATCTCCCAAACCAAAAAGGTGGCGCTTATCATACTGCTCAAAAGTTCCATTGGGTTTCATCCATATTAGCCGATTGAAAAAGGCCTCACCCCCCGCCCTCTCCAAAGTAGAGAGAGCTTTCATCATCATACTTCCGCAGACCACCGCATTCTTTTTCGCTGCTGTTTCTCTCATCCACTTTATTGCGGCACCATCCATCGCCTCAGCAAATTTTTCTGGTTGCATACTGAAACCGGTGGTAAACATTTCGGGCAACAGAATTAAATCGGTTGGGTTTTGGAATGAAGAAATTTTCTCGCTAAACATTTCAAGATTCGCTGCACTATTCTCCCAGTGAAGTGAGGTTTGAATGAGTGTGATATGTAAATCGGGTTTCATTTTTTTTATTTCACCTTTTAAAAATTTATGATCAATTCATTATTGCAGTGATCGCTCGCCATAACCCTGTCAGTGGTTTTTTCAACCCTGACAGCGGTTATGTTTAAATATTGATTATCTAAAAAACAAATTCCTAACATCCTCACCCCCGGCCCCTCTCCGAAAAAGGAGAGGGGTGGCTGTCGCATGAATTTTTAAAACAGTTCTTTATTTCGTTTGTGTGTAATAAAATTTCATGTACGTTTGAATCAAATTCACCATGATGCTTACGAAAAAAAAAGTGCTCAGTTCTATCCAAGACCTTCCCGAGAACTTTTCTGTAGAGGAACTTTTAGATCGAATAATTTTTCTTCAAAAGATTGAAGCAGGATTAATTGATTCTGCCAATGGTAATACTTTCTCAACTACTGATGCAAGGAAAAGAATGAAGAAATAAGTTTTAGAAATAGTGAAACTAATGGAGCAACAGGTGATTGGTTATTGAAAAATTAATTTCATTTGCAATTGAAATTTTTTTTACTGCTTCAATAATTTTTTTGTGATTGTTCCAATAGAAGTTTTTAATTCTACCAAATAAACACCAGCGGCAAATGGTGTGAGATCAAAATTGATTTGATGGTGCGCAGCATTTAATTTTTCTTCTCTCAATACTCTCCCTTGTAAGTCGTACAAAATAATGCTTGCTTCATTTTGTGATGCAGGAAGATTATAGTTGATGATGGTTTGCTCATGGGCAGGATTGGGGAAAATCTGCAACTGCAATTGATCATTCACTTCCATCACCTGTACTCCGGTATAATCACAGGCAGCACCAGGGGGCGAGGTAGCCGCAACTATCGAGTTTTACTAACCAGATGTCTTGCGTGTAATCGGGTTGATCGCATGGGAAGGTGGTGCCGCAGATGATGAATCCATTATCAGGTGTTTGCTGAAAGTCGGCAAAAATATTCCAATTAGTAGGGCAAACCAGGTATTTGCGCTGCCATTCCACATTTCCATTTTTATCTAACTTTACGATCCAGCCGATGGGTAAACCGTACAACGATTCGGTTTCTGCTCCAACAAATACAATACTGCTGTCGGCTAACTGCTTAACACCGTAAATAGGATTTGGACCTACATTACTAAATATCGTGCGCCACACCAGATTAAAGTCGCTGTCAAGCAGGGCAACATAATAGGGATAGGTGTAGTCGCCTTGGTTCAAAATAGTATCCAAACAACTCCATATCAGGTACCGATCTCCCAATGCTTTATTAAGCACCGCACCACCGCATCTCCATGCGCCGTAATTGAATACCTTGTCTTTTATTACCAATCCCGTATCATCCATCTCCATTAGCCATGGGTACCAACTCCCGGAATAATATCCCTGCCTGCGACCGCCACCTAAAATAATATGACCTTTGGAGTTGGTGACAATGGAAAGACCAACGTCAGACACCGTATTTAATCCCAGTGTTTTGCTCCATTGCAGATTGCCCTGCTTGTCATACTTCACTATCAGATCGTTGATGTCGTAAGAGTTAAAGGCAAGCGATGCTCCGTTAAAAGCGTACCCGCTGTCTAAGGTTTGAGTTGAGCCGTAAAATATTTCATAGACGCTATCTTCCGTGTACTCACGTGTGAATATTGTATCACCGTTGAGGTTGAAACGATAAAGCATCCCATTTTGATCATCGGGCGGATATTCTGCAGTTCCACCTGAAAAGTACCCCCCGTTCACATCAGGATGAAGTTGATTGTATAATTCAGAGTAGTAAAAAACAGATGGTTTAACATAAAATTTAATTGAGAGCGTATCACCCTGCTCATTGTATCTGCGCAGTTCATACGCCTTATAGGAATTATCTACACTAAGAGAAGAAGAAAAAGTAATGAACGTGTTATCAACTGCATCATACGCCACCCCTTTTGGAAATTCTGTTCCCTGACTGTAATCGAATGTCTTGCTAAAGTAAATCTGCTGTGCCTCTGCTCTTAAGAAAAAAAGAGTAAAGGCACAAGCGATTGCTTGTGCCTTTTTCATTTTCAATTGCTTTTTAGAATCACAAGTTTGGCAGTGCCAACCAAGGCATGGTTCTGTTGAAGTGTACAAAAAAATACTCCCCCGCCCAGTCTCCTCCCGCAAGCCCGTGCGTTAGCGAGGGACTGGGTGGCTAACATTGAAATTGTTACTTCCATACATCTTTATAATGGGTTACATTAAAAATTCCCTGCACTCCGGTTTCGTAAAACTTCGCACTCGAATGCAGATAGTCAATAAAGTTTTCAGCTAAGTTCCATTTCTTCGAAACAGGATTATAATGCATGTAATTTATTTTTTGAACCATCATTTGCTCACTCAAAATTTCCCTTGCATCAAATGAATCAATAAAAACCTGATGCAGTTTTTTTATTTTTTTCTCATTCGGTTTAACATCACTGCTCAGGATTTCTAAAATGTGGTGGTGGTTGTTTTGCTTCAGGCGTCTTACAATTTCATACGCTAAAAATCTTTTCCCATTGCCAATTCTTGTGTTGAGTGATTTTGAATCATGCGGAGTATGAATTATAAAATGAAGGTGGTTAGGCATAATTACATAACCATTCAATTGATATCCGATATCAACCATTAAACTGAACCACTTGTAAATTTCACTGTAGCAATCTGTTTCTGAAAAAAGATTCATCCATCTGTTGCATGTAAAGGTGCAGAAGTAACTTGTGTCAGGTTGATGATGCAGTGTTTTTACAGACATAAATCAAATTTATGAAATGATTTCAACTTGGTTCCGCCCAGTCCCCTTCGGGAGACTGGGCTGGAGGGGATATCTTTGTAAGCAGAAAATTACGAATTAAACTTTGGCGCACTTTTGCATGGCTTAGGAAAAATGTTTCCCGCAGATTACGCAGACGAGCGCAGAATATATTTTGCTCAGCGTTCATCTGTGTAATCTGCGGGAGAATTTTTATTTCATCACAGAAACTAAAAATATCAGCAATGCAACCATTTCTTTTCTCAATACTCATCAGCACTTTTTTATGGCAGGGAAATTCTTCATCAACAGATTCATTCCCCGATCAAAATATTTCTGTTGATGATTATCAATACACCGTGATCAATGATATTGAATATGCAAACATTGACGGGCAATCAATCAAACTCGATCTCTACCAACCCGCAGGATTAAAACAACCCACACCCGTTTTACTTTGGATTCATGGCGGCGCTTACACCGGTGGCGATAAAGCGAATGCGCACAAATATGCATGGATGTTTGCAGAGAAAGGAATCGCAGTGGCATCGGTTAATTATCGCTTAGCACCGGGAGCAATTTATCCTTCACAGGTGAATGATGTAAAAGGAGCAATCAGATTTCTGAGGGCGAAAGCTGCCAAATATAATCTCGATGCAAACCACATTGGCATTTTGGGAACTTCTGCTGGCGGCTCCATTGCTTGTCAGGTTGGAGTTACCTGCGGTGAAAAAGATTTGGAAGGCACCACAGGCGGAAATTTAAATTACTCCAGTTGTGTGCAGGCAGTGGTGGATTGCTTTGGTTCTTTCAGTTATGAGAACATGTATAAAAACGGTTTTTCGAAATCGAAAGAAAATAAAATCAAGATGATGTATGGTTGCGATGATGTTTACTCTGATGCTTGCAAAGAGAAAATAAAAAGTGTAGCGCCGGAGTTTCATTTAGATAAAAATGATCCGCCGTTTTTAATTCTGCATGGTGAGCAGGATCACAGCGTACCCGTGCAAAACAGTATTGACTTCAACAAAAAATT
>JBKJNS010000300.1:0-3312 GCA_046593455.1 Chitinophagales bacterium
AACAGCTCTGAAACTTGTTTTGCTCAAGAAGTTGATCAACAAGGGAATTTATATCTCTTTGGGTACATCAGTTATTTGACAATTCCAACAAATAGTGTTTTATTAAAGTATGATACATATGGTAACCTTCTTTGGTCTTACTTTATTGATTCGACAGTTGGAAAGAGAATGACTTTAGATACAGATGGAAACCTATTACTTGCAAGTACTTCAAGCGAAATTAAAATGTGGGATCAAACTATTTTATCGAAAGTGGATTTGAATGGTAATTTATTATGGCAAGTTAAACACCCTTTTGGAAATCCAACTGATTTGCTAATTGATAACACAGGCAACCTCATTGTTTTAACTGATAGTGCTCAGGTAGGAGGATCGCCTCAGGTTATTTTTAAAATTGATGTGAATGGCAATTTAATTTGGTCAAAGAGTTTCAATATCGAACCGGATGAAGAATTTGGACCATATTTAAAAAGCGGTCCATTCAATTCAATTTATGTAACCACAAAGGAATTTGAGGTTTTAAGATTCGACTCCAATGGGAATATGTTATGGAAACAAAACATTACAGGTGTTCAACAATCACATAGCGGGTATGAGTGTTTTTCTGCAAGCAATAATCAGGGAGATATTTTTTTAACAGGATCAACTACTCTGGATTCTTATCCGGTTTTTCATAAGATGGAACTCTGTATGGTTGATTCATCGGGTAATATAAAATGGCTTGACTCAACTTATGAATTTTTATATCGTGGAGAATGTGTAATTCCTTTTTCCGACCATCTTGATGTTATTGCAAGAGATAGTTCCGATTCTTTTCTGCACTTTTTAAAGTTTGATTTATCAGGAAATTTAATTTTTGATAATCCCATGGATGAATGTGAATTCAATCTTTATGTAACAGATTATAAGTTAGGTGAAAACGGAAATATTTATTTGGCTGGTTATGGTGACAGCGGTTATCTTCATTTTGGTTTGGCTACGATGAAAATTGATTCCAATGGAAATTTTTTGTGGAATCAGTTTAAGGCAGGATTTTCTGATGGGAATTCTTATGAGCATCCATTTATTTCGCTTGACACGAATAATAATGTGTATTGTTCAATTACAGGAAACCCCAATTATCCAACACAAATAATACATGATATAACTCTTGTTAAATATGTTCAGGATTTGAATGACATAAGTACAATAAATGAAAATGAGGTCTTTAAAATTTTCCCCAATCCGGGTACCGATGAACTAAATATTGAATTGAATAAATGCAATGCCCTTCAATTTCAAATTAGGATTATTGATCAACTTGGAAATGTTGTATCTGAAAAAAATATTCTAAACAGCAATATCAACAAGATAAATTTTGAAACAGATAAATTGAAAAGTGGAATTTATTTTATCTCTCTCAATTCAAATGAAAAGTATTGGATAACAAAATGGGTTAAACTTTAGATGTTGAGTTTTCAAGGAAAGAAATTGTTGCTTTAATATCTTCGCTAAGTATCCGATCAAATTCATTGTAAGAAACAATCTTTCTGTAGGTCGCCAGAAATTCATTGATTGTGCCACTGCTCTTCTTTGGTTTTCTGAATTCAATTGCCTGCGCCGCATTTAATAATTCAATGGCAAGAATTGCTTCAAGGTTCTTCATTACCCTAAAACATTTTGTGGCTGCATTGGCTCCCATACTCACGTGGTCTTCTTGTCCGTTGCTCGAAGTAATGGAATCAACCGATGCGGGAGTGCAAAGCTGTTTGTTCTCACTTACCAATGATGCGGCGGTGTATTGCGGAATCATCAGTCCGGAATTAAGACCGGGGTTTGAAACTAAAAATGGTGGTAGATTTCTTTGACCGCTAATGAGCAAATAAGTTCGGCGTTCAGAAATGCTTCCGAGTTCGGCTAAAGCAATCGCCAGAAAATCAAGTGCAATGGCGAGTGGCTGACCATGAAAATTTCCGCCTGACAGAATCAAATCTTCATCGGGAAAAATATTTGGATTGTCGGTAACTGAATTTATTTCTGTTGCGAAAACTTTTTCGCAATAGCCAATTGCATCTTTTGAAGCGCCATGCACTTGCGGAATACAGCGGAAAGAATATGGATCCTGAACATCGGTTTTTTCCTGCGCAGCAATTTCACTTCCTTCCAAAATCTTTAAAATATTTTTTGCTGTATCAACTTGTCCCTGATGCGGACGAACATTATGAATGAGTTGATTGAATGGATCGAGCCGGCAATCGAATGCATCAATAGAAATGCAACTGATTAAATCGGCGAGTGCTGAATATTTTTTTGCCTGTAGTAAAAGATAAGAACCATAAGCGCTCATGAATTGCGTACCATTCAGCAGTGCCAATCCTTCTTTCGATTTCAGTTGCAGGGGTTTCCAGGTAAATGCTTTTAATATTTCTGCCGAAGCAATTTTCTTTCCATCATAATTTACTTCACCCATGCCAATCAACGGCAAACTCAAATGTGCAAGCGGAGCCAAATCACCCGATGCACCGAGCGATCCTTTTTGATATACCACCGGAAGAATATTGAGATTGTAAAAATCAATGAGCCGCCAAACAGTGGTGAGATCAACTCCCGAATTTCCATAGGAGAGCGATTGAATTTTCAACAGCAACATCAGCTTTACAATTTCCTGCGGCACTTCGTCACCCACACCGCAGGCATGGCTCATTACTAAATTCTCTTGCAGCTTTTCAATTTGATCTTCGCTTATTTTAATGTTGCGCAGTGAACCGAAGCCGGTATTGATTCCATAGAAAACAGCATCGGAGTTTTTAAGTTTCTCATCGAGATAATTTCTGCAGGCAATAATTTTATCGCGTGCAGATGCTGATAAAGCAAGATTGTAATTGCCCTCAATAATTTCTTTCAGCTTGCTGAGTGAAAGATGATCTGAAGATATTTCGTGAGTAGCGTCCATTTATTTCTCCGTGCCTCTGTGGCAAATTATTTTAATCTCTGAATAAGTTCTTCAATTGAGGTGGTTGACTGATCGCCGCTTTCCATATCCTTCAAAGTTAATTTTCCGCTGCTGCGTTCATTTTCCCCGTTGAAAATCACGAAAGGAATTTTTTTATCATCGGCGTATTTCATTTGCTTCTTCATCTTTTCTGCCGACGGATAAATTTCTGATGCAATGCCGGCATCACGAATTTGTTTTAATAAGGGCAATGAAAATTTTTCCGATGCTTCATCAAAGTTGATGAACAATACCTGTGTTCCCTTAGATGTTGTGGAAGGAAATAATTTCAACTCTTCCATTACATCATAAATGCGATCGGCACCAAATGAAATTCCAAC
>JBKJNS010000346.1:0-4015 GCA_046593455.1 Chitinophagales bacterium
GATGATTTACAAGCAGGAGAAATTTCATCACCACTCAACACCAAAGATTTTTCAAAAGGTGTTTACGTGGTAAAGTTGATTACTGATTCGGGAATTGAAAATCAGAAATTGATTGTGCAGTAAAAATTAATTTTCCACTCTTCAAACAGTATCTCGGTTTTCGATAATACATTTTCAACAAAATTTTTGTCCAAAATAAAGCTCGTTCAAACAATTGCATCTTCTAATAATTATTACCATCTTTATACAATCAATATTTCATTTTTCAAACCTTAAACAATATGAAAAAGATATCCTTAAAAAATATTTTAAGAGCTATAATGATAGTTGTGGTGTTATTACAATCCTATAGAATAAATGCTCAGAGCAGCCCACCCGTACAGTGGCAAAATACCATCGGTGCTAAGTTTGATGATTTGCTTTATTCCGTTTGTCAAACAAACGATGGAGGATATTTACTTGGAGGTACTTCTTATTCAAACGGTGATGGCGATAAAACCGAAGCTACTCAGGGGTTTGCGGACTATTGGGTTATTAAACTTGATGTAGCAAACAATATTGTTTGGCAAAATGATATTGGTGGTAGCGGCTCAGATTTTCTCCGCTCAGTAATTCAAACAAGTGATGGAGGGTATTTGCTTGCAGGTTATTCCAATTCAGATGTCTCGGGTGATAAAACAACTTCTAATTTTGGAGATTATGATTACTGGATTGTTAAAATTGAAAGTAATGGAAATCTACTTTGGCAAAGCTCATTTGGTGGCAGCGACATTGATCAGCTCTATTCAGCAGTTCAAATGCAGGATGGAAATTATTTGATTGCCGGTTTTTCATGGTCAGGAATTTCAGGAAATAAAACAGAAGCCACTGCGGGATTAGAAGATTATTGGGTTGTAAAAATTGATAACTCCGGAAATCAAATCTGGCAAAATGATATTGGCGGAAGCAGTAATGATGAACTCTATTCAGCGATCAGCACTACTGATGGAGGTGCATTGATCGGTGGCTGGTCTTTCTCAGGCATTTCAGGTGATAAAACTGAAATCAGTCAGGGACAAAATGATTTTTGGGTAGTCAAACTTACTTCATCAGGAACTATCAGTTGGCAAAATGATATCGGTGGCAGCGGACCTGATGGGCTTTACACCGTTGCACAAACAACAGATGGAGGATATCTCTTAGGCGGGTTTTCTTCATCGGGAATTTCAGGAGATAAAACGGAAGCCAACTTGAATAATACCGCCGACTATTGGGTGGTAAAGATTGATGCGGTTGGAAATATTTTATGGCAGAATGATATTGGTGGTAATTCAGCTGATCTGCTTTATTCAGTATCGCAAACTGCTGACGGAAATTTATTGTTAGCGGGGTTGTCATTTTCCGGAATATCGGGGGAAAAAACTGAATCGAATCTTGGCTTCGAAGATTATTGGATCATCAAACTTGATAATTCAGGAAATCTCCTTTGGCAAAACACAATGGGTGGTGCTAAGAGTGATCAATTGTATTCAGTAATTCCAACTGATGACGAAGGATTTTTAATCAGTGGCTATTCAAAATCTGACAGCAGTACTGATAAATCAGAAAAGAGTCAGGGTAATTTTGATTTTTGGCTGCTAAAATTCTTTGGATGCGATCAGCCGCTTACCTTTTATGCCGATGCTGATGGTGATGGCTTTGGGAATCTAAATGAATCAATTCTTTCATGCACACTCCCTGCCGGATATGTGACTGACAGCACTGATTGTGATGATGCAAATTCAATCATAAATCCTGCAGCTCTCGAAATTTGTGCAAACGAAATTGACGACAATTGCGACGGACTAATTGATGAGAATTGTTGCGGTGTACCTATTGGTGAAACTACCATCAACATAACCCCAACATCTGCAAAAATTAAATGGGATGCTGTTTTAAATGCCAATAAATATAAAGTTGCATTTCGAATTTCAGGCAGTGTTACCTGGACATACATTTTTGTTTATCAAACAAGTAAAAAATTAAAATTCCTTACTCCTGATACCGTATATGAATGGCAAGTAAAAGCAATTTGTATTGCTGCCGGTTTAGGAAATTCCGATTGGTCTCCAATATTTAATTTCACAACGCCTCAAAAAATCGGTTCGCCTGAAAATGATTTACAGGTTGACCTTCAAATTTTTCCTAACCCTAATAGTGGCAATTCTACAATTGAATTAATTATAGAAGGTGAGCAATCAATATCAATATCCGTAGTTGACTTGCTTGGAAGAGAAGTTTACTCAAGTAATGAAGGAATCGTAAGCGGCACCTTCACCAAGCAACTTGATCTCAGCAATCTTCCATCAGGCACTTACTTTTTAAAAGTAATTCATGAAGGTGTGAGTGAAGTGAGGAAAATGGTTATTGAGAAATAGTGACCAAAATATTGTGTGATCAAAAAACATCCGCATACCCAAACGTAAATTTCAATTTAGAAAGATCGGCTTGCAGATTTTGATCGAGCAATAAATAATTTTTCGCAGAGCGCACTCTTGGCAAGCATATAAGCAAATGTGTGTTCGCGACCGCCGCTGCCGAGGAGAAGGATTTTCATTCAGTTAAAAAATTTTGGCAAAGATGATTAAAAAATAAAGTTGCGCTAATGCAGCTTTTGCGAACGGGAACTTTTATTACAATGAAATTTTCAACCTGAGTACTCAGAACAAAAAAAATTGTTATAAATAATTATTGCGCAAGCCAAAACAAAACGCCACTTTCACAAAAACAAAATTTAAATTTCAAAAAATTGAAACAAAATTTTTATTCAACAAAAAATAAATCAGTTTGAAAAAGTTATTTGCCATGCGATTCTTCCTGCTTCTAATTTTGTTTATTGGTTCCAATTGCTATGCTCAGAGAGATGGTGTTTGGGTATTTTCAGATTCAAACAGGATAGATTTTGGATCTGGATATCCAATTACGTCTTCATCAATTGCTCAGGGAATTGGAGGCGAAAACAATGCATGCATTTCTGATGATACAGGAAAACTACTTTTGTATTGCTCTCAAGGATCGTTAGGTTTTACGCAAACATGCATCAGAAACTCAAATGGTGAAATTATTTCAAATGGAGATTCTCTGCTGTCGCACAATAGCCTAACGCAAGGCAGCATATTCATTCCAAAACCAAATTCATCCATCACTTATTTTTTATTTAGTATTGTTCAATATCCCTTCTATGGAAATGGTGATATAGAGGGTTTGTGTTATGCTTTGATTGATGTTACTTCAAATAATGGATCAGGGACATGTCTTTCCAAAGGAAATTTTCTAATCAACGATACTTTAACTGAAAAAATGGAGGCTGTTAAGCATGCCAATGGAAGAGATTGGTGGGTTGTTGTACACGATCGAGCCAATACCAAGTTTGTAAAATTCCTTGTGACACCTGATTCAATTCAAGGACCCTTTTATCAATCTATCGGCAGTGATTATAGCGTTCTTTTTATTGGTGCCCAAAACATGGGGCAAATGAAATTTTCAAGCGATGGAAGCAAATTGGCAGTGGTTGGCTTAAATAATTTAATTGAGGTATTTGATTTTGATCGTTGCACTGGTGATTTGTCAAATCCAATTATAATTTCTTCTCAAAACTTATTTGTAGACTATAAGGATGCTGTGTATGGATGTTCTATATTGCCGACTGGAAAATATTTATATGTTTCCTCATTTCGTAAGTTGTTACAATTTGACCTATCTAATCAAGACCCTGCATCCACAATTGATACAATTTTTATTCTGACAATTGATACAGCAATTATTGGAGGTCATCAACTTGCAATAGATGGGAAAATATATATTGCCAATGGCCCAGAATATCTTTTTCCATGGCGTAAAGATACATTCGAAATGAATCTCAGTGTAATTTCAAATCCAGAAGGTGATGGCGCAAACTGTCTTTTTCAACCCTATTCATTCTATCTTGGAGGACATAGAAGTGTTTTAGGACTCCCAAATCTACCAAACTACAATTTAGGAGCATTAAAAGGTAGTG
>JBKJNS010000368.1:0-3131 GCA_046593455.1 Chitinophagales bacterium
AAGAAATAAAATTTCGAAGTAAAGTAAATGAACCCAACGTGCTTCAAACAAGATTTCTCCACGCCCTATCCTTTCAAGAGACGGTAGCGGGGAAACAGCAATTAATCATATCTTAAAAAGACTGTATTGAATTTACGACTTTTACGCCATGAGTCGAAGACCTTTCTTGTTAGATGGAATGCAGCCCGCACTCCAATTGCTCTTGTTGTTTTGCTTCACTGTTATTTTCGGGCTTGCATTTACACTATCTGCCATGTACCTCGTAAGGCCGCTGTTTGATGTAACCAATATTGATACTTTGATGAAGGCCGCCATTGAAACACCCAATGCAGTTGCGCTCAATGCTAACCAAACCAATGCGCTAAAGTTTTTGCAGTTTATGGCTTCACTGGGATCTTTTTTAATTCCTGCAATGTTGTTTGGCTGGATAAAATTTCCGGGAGGAGATTTTTTAAAACTGAATTCACGGCTGCCAATAATTATTTTGGTGCTTGGTATTTTAATTCTTGTTACCTCATCACCATTCATTGATTTTATTTATTCCATCAACCGCGAATTAAAACTGCCCTCCGTTTTTTCTGGAGTGGAAAAGATGATGGATGATGCGGAGCACAACGACAGTCAGATCATGATTCTTTTTATGCAAACACCGCGCAAATACGATCTGTGGATCAATCTTATTGTGATGGCAATTATTCCTGCATTAGGAGAGGAATTAATTTTTCGAGGCTGTCTTCAGCAAATTTTGAAAGAAAGAATCAGAAGCATTCATGCAGCGATTTGGATCACTGCATTCATTTTCAGTTTTATTCATTTTCAATTCTATGGATTCTTCCCGCGCCTTTTATTAGGTGCTTTGCTCGGCTATCTTTTTTACTGGAGCGGAAGTTTGTGGGTGCCCATTGCAGCACATGCATTTAACAATGGAATTCAGGTGCTGCTTGCTTACCTGCACGATCATAACATGATAACATTCGATGTAACATCCGATGCAGCATTGCCTGCATCACTCACAATTATTGCATCAGCAGTTTGTGCAGTCCTGCTTTGGTA
Source organism: Chitinophagales bacterium (assembly GCA_046593455.1). Classification (GTDB taxonomy): domain Bacteria; phylum Bacteroidota; class Bacteroidia; order Chitinophagales; family UBA10324; genus JAJAYG01. The sequence goes on from JBKJNS010000368.1 coordinate 1,054, forward strand.
TGCATGGAGAACATTTAACCGAAGGCAATTTATTTTTTAAAGTTGTTTCAAATTCAAATTGAATGACTGATAATGAATGGTACAAAGTTTTTGAAACACAGAAGATGCACGAAGCATTGATGGTGCAATCAATTTTAAAAGAGCATGAGATTGAATCAGTAATTTATAATCAACAGGATTCTGTTTACATAACTTTAGGGGCAGTAAGTGTGATGGTAAAAGTGGAAGATGGATTTGAAGCAATGAATATTATTGAAAAGGAAATCTCTTAAATTTTTGGGAATGAAAAAACAACATTCAGTTTCTCTAAGCGATGAACTGATAATGAATAAGATTCTTATTATCAGAGGGCAGAAGGTGATGATTGACCGCGATCTTGCTGAACTTTATGGTGTTACAACCTTTCGATTAAATGAACAGGTAAAAAGAAATATGAAACGTTTCCCCAAGGATTTTATGTTTCAATTAACTGCAAAAGAAAAAAGAGAGGTTATCGCAAATTGCGATCACCTTAAATCGTTGAAGTATTCACCGCACTTACCCTATGCTTTTACTGAGCATGATGCAGTGATGTTAGCAAGCGTTCTCAATAGCGATAGAGCCATCAATGTTAATCTGCAAATCGTTAGAGTTTATTCAATGATGAAAGAGATGATAATGTCTCATAAGGATATTTTATTACAACTTGAAAAGCTTGAAGGTAAGGTGGCGGGTAACACACAGGAGATAAAAGTAATTTTCACTTACTTAAAGCAATTATTGAATCCGCCTGAACAGGTACGAAGGCGAATTGGTTTTCGAAGAAGTGAAGAAGATAATTCCTGATTTTTTTTTCTGACCTTAAAAAAGCACTACAAATAAATGAAAGATCTCCCGAAGCGAACATTGACTGCTTTCATTTTCGCAGCAATAATGCTTGGCGGAATTCTCTGGAACCGGCTTTCATTTTCAATTCTCCTCCTCATTATTCAAACCGGTTGCTTGTATGAATATTTGATGCTCGTAAAAAAATTTCAGAGCTATACCGAGTTGAAAGCAAAGATTTCTTTTGTTGTTACCATGATTGCTGCAAGCGCTGTTTTTATTGTAATGGTAATTGATCAAACAGACAATTTGAGTTTAGTATATTTGATTTTTACTGTGCCAATATTTTTTCTTCTGCTTGGTTTAGAATTGTTTTATCAAGCAGAGAAACCATTGATCAATGGACTACTGAATTCGTGTGCTGTTATTTACATTTCAGTACCCATCATTTGTTTTTATCAATTGGCCGATCAGGAATTTTTTGGGAAAGCAGACTCATGGATTAATCATTATGCAGTGGTGCCACTCGGAATCATTTTACTCATTTGGGCGAATGATACTTTTGCATATTTCGCAGGGTCATTGTTTGGCAAGCGCAAAATGCTCCCTGCTGTTTCACCCAAAAAATCGTGGGAAGCTTTTGCAGGCGGCTTGGTTTTCGCACTCATTGCAGCGTGGTTGCTTTCAAATAAATTCCCGCAACTCGATTTGCAGCAATGGTTAATTGTTGCTTTGATTGTTGTTGTGTTTGGCACCATGGGCGATTTTTTCCAAAGCATGATCAAGCGGCATGCAGGCGTAAAAGATTCAGGAAGTCTATTGCCGGGGCATGGCGGCTTTCTCGATCGCTTTGATGCACTAATTTTTTGTTTGCCTTTTGTAACTATTTATTTAATGCTGACTTCTTAAAATTAAAAACTGAATGCGCATACATAAAGAAGGAATAGTGACACTTATTTTGGTTGGTTCAATTTTGTTACTGTTCAATTTTGTGTTTTATAATTTCATTCCATTCACAATTATTCTTATTGCACTGGCAATTTTATCAATTGGATTTTATTTGTTCATCATTTCATTTTTCCGAAATCCAAAACGAAAAACTGTTATCCATACCGGTGAAGTTATTTCACCCTGCGATGGAAAAGTAGTGGTGATTGAAGAAACAGAAGAGACAGAATATTTTAAAGGGAAAAGAATTCAGGTTTCTATTTTTATGTCGCCGCTCAATGTGCATGTGAACTATAATCCCATAAGCGGAATTGTAAAATTTGTTC
>JBKJNS010000426.1:0-3136 GCA_046593455.1 Chitinophagales bacterium
ATAAAAATAAAATCAATTAATGGAATTGTAACTCCCCCTGAACTTGGAGGCGCTACCCTCTACCCGGGTTCTTACAAAATTGATTTAAAGGCAACACTTAACGGTACACTTACATTAAGTGGAAATGCGCAATCAGTTTTTATTTTCAATTTGAATGATTCATTGGTTATTAGTGACGGAGCCGAAATAAAATTGGATGGTATCAATCGCACGCAGGTTTTATTCAGAGTTGGAAAAGAAATGATCGTGAAAGGAAATGTAAATCTTCCTGTAAATATTCTTGGAGAGAAAAACATTATAGGTGGTGCAATTAACAATGCAACCGTTATGAGCAAAGGAAAAATAATTATTGACAGCGGAACCTACTCACCTTCTGTTTACGAAGCAAAAATTTCTTCAATATCAAGAAACGATGCCGCAGAGTTTTTAGGCTACAGCTCCAGTAACGTGCTACAGCCATCGGGTCAATATCCTTCGCATTTAAGCGATGCAAATGTTCGGCTTCACTTGCCAACACTCAATGGAAGTGTATTTAGGTTTCCGCAAGGAGGCATCAGTAAAGAATGGAACAGCATTGACGGTTGGTATATTAGTCCTGCAGAATTACTTGATGAAAATTCTTTGCTGTATGCACCTTCTCTTTCATGTATTGATTTGGAATCAAGAAATAAAGAAGATCAGGCGAATTTGCCTGTTGACAGATTACTTGAGCTAAAATATTGCCTTGGTGGCAGTGGAATGAAGTTGCTTTTGCCGTTAAATATTTTCACCAATATTAATTTTCAAAAAAATATTATTCAGCATGCTCTTGATCTTAAAATCAATGTTCCGTATGTTGAATTAGGAAATGAATTCTATTTAAAAAATGCAACCTGCAATACACAACAACCCGAAGATTATGCTGCAATTGTAAATGAATACCTCAACATGGTTCATAGTAATCCTAATTTCAACGGAATTAAAGTTGGAATTGTAGGAAGTTCATGGACAACAAAAGATGATGTTACTGATAATTCAGGTTGCCGCAGAAAAACATGGAATTCAGGAATGCTTCCTCACCTTTCAGGCACCTTGCCGCATGATGCTATTACATTTCATCTCTATCCTGATTGTGGAATTGACATAATAAAATCACCCAATGTTACTTTGGAAGATATACCGGTAATTTTCAATAAAGCATATTCGGTAATTGATTCTTTCAGCAATCACGAGCTAAGCCTGCTCAATAGTTATCCTGAACTTGATGCATGGGTAACAGAATACAATATGAATGATAAGTTTTTTAAGATTCATGGCTCTTGGACACAATCGCTTTTTTTCTCAATCATTACACTCCGTATGCTTGAATTCGAGAAAGTTAAGTTCGTCACTTGCCAAACTTTTGTGAATGATGCTACCCGGGGAATGTTGTTCAACAATTCAAAAGGGTACTCCCTCTTTTCTGATTTTGAAAGCATCGATCCAACTTTGTACACTCAACCATGGGGTTATACAGCATCGGGATTATCAATGAAGATGATTGCCGATGCCATGCGCTACAGCACCAAGGCAAACATGCTAAACTTTCCCAATGCACCCAGTCTTGAAAATTCAAATTACCCAATACTTTACGGATGGACATTTGATAAAGAACTTGGCGATAAGCAATCAATACTTATTAATTTATCATCTGAAACACAAGCGATTGACATAACCCATTTATTGCCTGCTTCGGCATATGAACAACTAAGTTGTAAAAACCCGTTAACATTTGTTACAGGAAAAGTTTGGTGGAAAATGCCTTACAACGGCTATTACAATTCAGTGGTGCATGATTACAATGCAAACACCAATACACCAATTAACTTCGATTCTGTAAATACTAAAATTCCTGCAAACACTTCTGTGATTTATCTGCCACCATATTCAATCACCAGGTTGTATGTTCTTAACGAATCATCAGTTTGGTTAAGGCAAACAGATGATAACGTATGTGCGAAAGATGAAAACAGTTTTGATAAAGTTCACTCAAGCACTGCTGTAAATTTATATGCCAGCGGCGGCGCATCTTATCAATGGGTTGTTGGCGATGAAGTGAGCACGCAGCAAAGCTCAATTAGTGTTGGCAATGCTTCGGCTATTGCAAATGGTACTTTGAAAGTTTTTGACACTGAAGGAAATCTTATTGGTGAAGAAAATAACATCTCAGTTGATGTTTCAGGCCTGCCTCCCGTATCGGTTGTTCCATCTACATTTTCTAATTCTAATTTTGCAAATTCAATTTCAGCCACGGCAACAGGCGGAGTAAATTATAACTGGAGCCCAACTATAGGTTTAAGCAGTGTGACGGGTAATACCGTAACTATAATTCCGCCATCAACTAAAACTTATCAGGTAATAGGCATAGCAGACAACGGATGTGCAAAAATTGCAAAAGTGGTTGCCACCATTTCACCTTCTGTTTCTATTAAATCTTCTAATGGCACAATGAAAAATTCATTGTCGCCTCCAACGCTAACTGTTTGCAATGGAGAGGCGGTAACGTTGTATGCCGACGGAAGTGCTGATGATTACCAATGGTCTTCATCTGATGAAAGCATCAGCGGCACCGGGCCTTTTGTGACTTTTATTCCAGTGAAGCAAATGCTGGTTACATTAACTTCTACTGATAATATAAAACAAAGAACTTCTAAAACAACCTTGTTGATCGATCTTTCTCCTGATGCTGCAATAAAATGGATCGATCAATACACCTGCCCCGAAACTTTTATTACCCTCAAATCAACAATGCCGGGCTATAGCACAACCTTTAGCTGGGATGATGGAAAACCTGAAACAGTTCTTTATAATTCTAAAGATTCACTAATACCGATAGCTGAAAATTCGCCTGATACCAGTTACAGAGCTGTTTATTTCTATGGTACAGTTGGAGATTATGCAGTGAAATTAACAGCACAAAATCCAATTGATGATCAATGTCCCGGTGTTTCAAATAGTGAGTATACATACATTCATGTGAGCGATTCTTCGGCAATAACAGCACCTGCCAACGCTTGCATTTTAAAGGGAGGTACAGTTATTCTTACAGCAGGCGGTGATGGAGATGACTATACGTGGAACGGTCCAAACCTTAAACAAAGTATTGGTGCCACTGTAC
>JBKJNS010000096.1:0-5541 GCA_046593455.1 Chitinophagales bacterium
AATTTCCAAAGCATTGCCATGTTAAATGTTTCGTGCAATGCGCCTTGTCTTGCGGCGCCATCACCGAAATAACAAACACAAACATTCCCGGTGTTATTATACTTCTCGGCAAATGCAATTCCGGCACCCATTGGAATTTGAGCTCCTACAATTCCATGTCCGCCTAAAAACTTTTTTTCTTTTGAAAAGAAATGCATCGATCCCCCCTTGCCTTTAGTACATCCTGTTGACTTACCAAATAACTCGGCCATGCACTCATTTGAAGTAATTCCTTTTGCCAATGCTAAACCATGATCGCGATAGGCAGTAATCATTGAATCATTTTCAGTAAGAGCTGAAACTGTTCCGGCAGCAACTGCTTCCTGCCCTATATACAAGTGGCAAAACCCTTTTATCTTCTGCATTCCATAAAGCTGCCCGGCACGCTCTTCAAATTTGCGAATACGAACCATTACTTCATACCATTGAAGATATTGCTCCTTCGAAAACAATTGATCGATTTTCGATGGCTTTGCTCTGGTTTTTAATTCTGCTACCTGCATTTTTCGTTTCTTTCTTTTACTACTTTTGTTATCGCCACCTGCTATAATCAGAGGGTGCGAATTTAATAAGAAATGTTAAAAGGCCACAAAGCGCCATATCTGTGTATCTGAATCAACTTACCCTTACGAACTTTAAGAATTACAAATCGGAAAAATTCGCTTTTTCTCCGGCGTTAAATTTTATAACCGGCAGCAATGGAGCAGGCAAAACCAATGTGCTCGATGCAATCCATTATTTGTGCTTGGGAAAAAGTTATTTCCACAGCAGCGACTTGAATTCGGTGATGCATACAAAAAATTTCTTCAGGCTCGAAGGTGATTTTGGGAATGAAGAAAAATTAAACATCACCAATGTTTATCAGCAAGGTGGTAAAAAAGAGCTCACAAAAAACAGTGTCGCCTATCAGCGCATTATTGATCATGTAGGTTTAATTCCGGTTGTAATGATTACACCAGATGATCAGCTATTAATTGATGAAGGAAGTGAAGAGCGCCGAAGGTTTATTGACAATACTATTTCGCAAATCGATCACACCTATCTTGAGAATTTAGTGGCTTACAATAAAGTTTTACAACAGCGCAATGCCGCCCTAAAGAAGTTTGCAGAGAACAGAAATGTAGATCATGCATTACTGGAATCATACAATGAACAATTGGCTGCATCGGGAAAAAATATTTTTTCCCTGAGACAAAAATATTTCAGCAGCATGACTCCATTGCTTGAAAAGAAATACGAACTGCTTTCAAACCAAAAAGAAAATGTAACAGCGGCTTATGATTCAGTTTGCAGTAAAGAAAATTTATTAGCTGCATTGAAGCGATCAACAGCAAAAGATGTTGCAACACAGCGCACCAATGAAGGCATTCACAAAGATGATTTTGATTTTTTTCTAAATGGAAGATCACTTAAGAAATTTGGTTCACAGGGGCAGAAGAAAAGTTTTTTAATGGCTATAAAATTTGCACAGTTTGAAATTATTGCTGCCGAAAAAAATGAAACCCCTCTCCTCTTATTAGATGACTTGTTTGATAAATTAGATGAACAGCGATCAGAAAATATATTAAATCTTATTTCATCAAATGGCTTCGGGCAGGTGTTTATTACTGATACCAATGAAGAGCGGATAAATAAATTTAGCGGGGAGACGAATAAAGAATTTGAGCACTGTAGGATTTAGCGAAACAAAACCAAAAAATTCTGGAATTGACTTATAGTAACCTAAGTAAGTAGACTACTCTACAGAGATCGAAATATTTTTGGTCACCGATACTTTCCCCGGATGATCAACCGTGCAGGTGATCGTAATATTTCCGGCAGCTGAACCAACAAAGATCATGTGATCTTTAGTGCCATGAATTTTTCCATCAGAAACGTTCCAGTCAAAACTCGTTTGTCCACAGATATTTTCAACAAAAGCAGTAACGATTGTAGAATCACCCTGCGGAATAATGTAATTATCAGCTTTGAGCTCAGTGAACTGTACAACGTTCATTGGATTAGAAAGTTCTGAATTAAAACAGGAAGAGAATGAAATCATCACCGCTCCAATAATCAATATACCATATAAATTTTTCATCATAAATTATTTTCGATAGCAATACTATAACATGCAATTCAACTTGAAAAATTTTTCTTTAATAACCTTTTCTATAAAATTGATTAAAGTAAAAAGTTACCAAATCGCCTTCAGCGGTTACATTTGCGCTGCAAAAATTTAAAATGGATTTAGAAAGAACGCGCACAAAGATTATTGCCACCATTGGCCCGGCAACAAGAAACTATGAAATGATTGTGGCAATGGCGAACGCAGGATTAGATATTGCCCGAATGAATTTTTCGCACAGCACACATGCTGATCATCAAAACACTGTGGATGATGTTAGAAGGTATAATCTCGAATACAATTCAAATATGTGTTTGCTCGGCGATTTGCAAGGGCCAAAACTAAGAGTGGGCATGGTAAAAGATGATGGAATTTTTCTGATGAGCGGTAAAAAAATCATCCTCACTTCAACCGAACAAATAAGCACCACCGAAAAACTTTATATCAAATATGCAAACCTTGCAAGAGATGTAAAGCCCGGCGAACATATTTTATTAGATGATGGTATGTTGCGGTTACAGGTTTTAAGCAGTAATAAAATTGATGAACTTGAAGCAACAATTATTTATGGCGGAAAACTTTCATCAAAGAAGGGAGTAAATTTTCCGCATAGCAAACTTTCAGTTCCTGCCATTTCTGAAAAAGACAGACTCGATCTTGAATTTGCAATTCACAATCAGGTTGAATGGATTGCATTGTCATTCGTAAGAAATGCTGATGACATTGTTCAACTTAAAACACAATTGCACCTGCAAAATTCGAAAGCAAAGGTGATTGCCAAGATTGAGAAACCAGAAGCTGTAAAAAATATTTCAGAGATTATTGCGGTTGCCGATGCAATAATGGTTGCGCGAGGTGACCTCGGAGTTGAAATGGATTTGGAGCAGGTTCCTATTCTTCAAAAACAAATTGTAAGAGAAAGCATTAATTCCGCTAAGCCGGTGATTATTGCAACACAGATGATGGAGAGCATGATTGTAAATCCTATGCCTACACGTGCCGAAGCAAATGATGTTACCAATGCAGTTCTTGATGGCACCGATGCAGTTATGCTGAGTGCCGAAACTTCAACAGGCGCATTCCCCCTCGAAGTAATTAAGATCATGGATAAAATAATTCGGGTAGCTGAAACACAACAAATGTCACATAATAAACGAGAATCAGTGAGTCTTTTATCGCATACCTATTTGAGTGACGAGGTTTGCAGGCAAGCATGTGCCATGGCAGATCAGTTGAATGCTAAAGCAATTGTGAGTATGACTCACTCGGGATACACCGCTTTTCAGTTAGCGAGCTTTAGACCTAAAGCACCCGTATTTATTTTTACCGATAACCATCAATTACTGAACTCAAGCAATTTAATTTGGGGAGTGCGTGCATTCTATTACAACAAATTCGCAACTACAGATGAAACCATTTCCGATGTAAATGGCTTGCTGCATAAAATGGGATTTGTGAAGAAAGATGATTTGGTAATTAACACCGCCAGCATGCCGCTGCATGCAAGAAGCAGAACCAATACGATTAAGGTTAGCAGGATAGAATAGTTATGAGTTCTGAGTTTTGAGTTTTGAGTTCTGAATTCTAAAATGCAAGATTCAATTTTAGGCAAAAAAATTTAACTCAATTGCTCAGTCATTTCTTGAAGGCTATTGCAAGTTCGATCTATCAAATTGTTTTTTTCATTTGATTTCTTTTGTGAAATGAAAATTGTTTTCATTCCTGCAGTTTTCCCAAATTCCATATCGCTCAAAGAATCGCCCACCATTATTGATTTTGAAAAATCAATTTCGGGAAAATCTTTTTTTGCTTCTAACGCCATTCCAATTCCCGGTTTTCTCATAAGCGAATTTTCATTTTTCAATTGCGGAGCAAAATAAACTTTATCAATCTTTCCTCCAAAGTCACTTGTTGCTTTGATGATGTAATCATGAATTATTTTAACTTCTTCATTTTTCATTAACCCCTTACCTACTCCTTGCTGATTGGTAACAATAATGATTCTGCCAAATATTTTTGAGAGAAGCAGAATTGATTCCTGAACGCCGGGAAGCCATTCAAACTGATCAATGTTGCGAACATAATCGCTGTCAATTTTTCTATTTATCACCCCATCACGGTCAAGAAAAAGTGTCCATGTATTATCAATTGAAAATTGGAAGTCGGAAGCCGGAAGTCGGAAGTTGTGTGTTCTAACAAGAGCAGGCAATTCAATTTGTGCTCTCTTGTAATCTTCCGGAATTCCGATATCAATAAAATAATCATCAAAGGAAAATGCTGCAAACTTTTTTTCAGTACAATATTTTTCCATCACGTCTTTTTCAAAAGAAAATTTTTCAGAAAAATTGAATCCCGAAAATAAATCGCGGTGCAAAATGTAGATACCGCCATTGATGTTTCCTTCTTCATAAAATTTTTTCTCTTGAAATGAAATAATGTTGTTTTCAGAATCTGTTTGCACTACTCCATAGCGATCAAAATTTTTCATTGGCTTTAAAGCAATGGAAAGTTTCGTGTTTTGTAATTCGTGCCTGGCTTCAAGTTGAGCGAGGTCAATATTGAAAAATGTATCGCCGTTAAAAATGAAAAACTCTTTTTCTTTTGATGAATTAACCGCTTTAAGAATTGCACCACCTGTGCCTAATGGAGAATCTTCAACTATGTATTCTAATTTCATTTCACCAAATGAATCACCGAAACAACTTTTGATTGAATACCATTTGTAACCAACTGAAAGAATTGATTTTTTTATTCCCTGCTGCTGCAAATAGTTGAGAACATATTCGAGAAAAGGTTTACCCGAAATATCTGCCATTGGTTTTGGTAAATCTTTTACCACTGATAGTAAGCGTGTTCCGAATCCTCCGGCGAGTATGATGGCAGTACTAATCATTAATTAAAATTGCTTTTAGTTTCGAGGGATTCTGGCATTGATTAAATATTCTGATATCGTAAATCCTGCTACCATTTGCAAGATAAAATATTGCATGATATGGCTTTAATGAACATTTTCTTATCTGCACATTTTCATTTGAAAACTATCTGGGTGTTCTTTAATAATTTTTATTCTTGAAGCAAAGTGAAGAAGGAATTTAATCCAGCTATTTTCTTCCCGTTCAATAATGAGATAGTTTATAATATTCTGTAAATCCCTTAAGGATTCATCAGACCAATCTATTCTGAAGGCCATTCAGGAAATCTTTTTTTAACTTCTTCAAATGAATGAATACGACCCTCTTCAATATCTTTTAATCCTATTTTAATTGCTGCACTTTCAGCATCGGTTATCGGAAATGTTTTTTCTAACTTATCATTATTGCTAATCGTAACTATGAAATCAAGTTCTTCCAATATAGTTTGATCACTTATTGCATCAATCGTCTTATGCAGATGTT
>JBKJNS010000141.1:0-7249 GCA_046593455.1 Chitinophagales bacterium
CATTTCCAAAAAATAAACCCCTGAAGTTAGTGAAGAAACATTCAGCTTATCTTTTTGATTGATACCTGAATTGATTTCAAAAAAATTATTCTGTTGCAAAACAATTTTTGAGTTTAGATCACGAATTGTAAGTGCCATGTTCTTTTCACTGCTTTTAATATTTATTTCATCAATACATGGATTAGGAAAAACCTCAGCGTAAAATTCTTTTTTTGAAACCTGCGGAAGTCCCACGTTCAATGAGTCAAGTGTTGCAGTCCAAATACCTCTACCATGTGTGTATACAAAAAGCCTTCTGTCACTCGCTCTTATTTTAGCCTGATAGCAAACCACATTTGGGATGCCAACAATTTTTTGCCAGTGATTTCCAGCATCTTCACTTACATACATACCATAATCAGTTCCTGCAACAAAAAAATCATCGGGCCTTGCTGGATCAACATCAATGTAATTTACTGTTAGACCCGCGGGCAAATCGCCGCTGATAGAAGTCCAGGTTGGAGAGCTGGTTTTTGCGTTGGTTACTTTCCATAATCTTGGTTCAAGACTATAATTTGAAAATGAAACATAGCAAATGCTGTTATCGCTTGGATGAACAGTAATGTTAGAAGTGAAATCTGATTTAATACTTTCAGGAAGTGTTAAAGAAAGATTTGTTTCATCACCGGGAAAAGAATTGTAAGCATCATCAATTCTGTAAAACATTGCGGACTGTCCGCCTATATAAACTGTTGGGCTAAACTCTCTTGAAATCCCGATTGCGTACGGAGCTAATCCGTTAATTGCATTCATAGCCGGCGACCATGAATAGCCGCCGTCTAACGTGTGCCACATTCTTTTAAGGGTGATAAAACCGAGGTAATCACCATTCACTAAATTAATTTCAAAAGGATTGATAAACCAAGCACCTTCATCAACTTCATTATCTCCGTTTGCATCCAGTTCATTCAGGACACTGTTAAAAGTAGGGCTTACAACATCGGCATCTTCTGATCTGCTGATAATTCCATTTTGGTATGATACGTAGCCTACGTTAGCATATTGCTGATTAACCTGGCAATAAGCCCCATCACCGTCGAAAATGTGGGTAAAGTTTCCGTTTCCGTCTTTGCAGTAATGGGTGCCATTATCCTGAGCACCTGCATATGCATTTTTTCCGCTGGGGAAATAGCAACCGGCATAATATTGATTCGTGTGATATCCTCCACCAATATAAGTACTGGTGTACGACATCTGCGCAGTATTAAATTTGTACAATCCGCCATCTTCACCCAAATAAAATTGAGTGGGATCATCGGGGTTAAATACAAGCACATGATGATCGGGGTGAAGGTTCAAACAGATTTTCCAAATAGTTCCACCATCAATTGTATAAACAAGATCACCCACTCCAAAAACAACAAATTTGGAATCATCGGGTTTTACTGCCATCGTCATTGAGTATCCTGTTTGAGTCATGTAATATGCATAGTCAACACTTGGATTGCTGATCTTAATCCATGTTTGACCGAAGTTAGTTGTTTTGTAAAAACCCATGAGGCCATTGTAAGTATCGTTCTCAAATGAAGCATATATAACTGTGGTATCACTGGGCGCCATTGCTAATTCTATTCTGTGAAAACTTCCGCCTGGCAAACCGCCGGCGCTTTTTATAAATGTTCCTGAATCACCTGATGCAGAATAAAAAATTCCAACACTTTCAACACCTAACCAAACACCGCCTGAAGGAGTGATCTCAATATCACGAATTGGGCCGCCTGTTTCAAATACTTTGTAAACGGAATCACCAAAATCATCAGACCTGTATAATCCAAAGTAGCTTGAAGTAATGTAGACCCGACCAGTTTTTAAAGGCGATGCTTCAATACGATGAACAATATCGAATTCACTGCCATCAGTTGAAGGTAGCTGTGAGAAAGTAAGACCATGATCCAAACTACGATAAACACCATTGCCTGGTATTCCTTCAGAGTTGCCGGCCCATTCACCAGTGGAAGCATAGATTACATCGTGGTTAAAATAATCTTGGGTAAAAAAGGAAATTGAAAGTGAACTCATCGCATCATCAACGGGTGCCCAGCTTGTGCCTGCTGTTGTTGAATGCCAAATTCCGCCACTGATGCTTCCTGCGAAAATACTTTGTGAATTATCTTTATCAATTAAGAAGGCTCTTGTTCTTCCGCCATAATTTTTTGGCCCCAATTCTTCAATATTAAAAAGCAGTGTTGTTCTTAGTGAAGCATTCTCTTGTTGTTTGCGAATATTTTCATAGGGAAGGCGATGAATTTTTCCATCCTTATCTTTTTTCATTTCATACCATTGAGCAAACCAACCGGGGTCAGTTGAATTTTCTTTTTCACCGTCTGCCGAATTCCAGATTGCGCTCCATGATTCTTTTTGCAGAAATGAAATGTTTTGTGCCATTAAAATATTTGATATAGTGAAGATAAGTGCAAAGAGGAGAACTTTTTTTTTCATATAGAGAAGAATGTTGTTGCGAAGATAGTTTGAATACAGCATACCATGAAAGATGGAATTGACTGCTCAGGTTTAAATTTTTATTAAAGCAAATAAAGAATCGTGAGCGTTATTTATTCCCCCCAACACTTTAACTACTTTTATCTCCATCATAAATCATTTTCAAACCAAAATGAATTCCAATAAAAAGCTTTCCATAATTATACCCGCCTATAATGAAGGCAGAACCATTAACCGCATTCTTGATAAAATTAAAGAGGTTGAATTAATTGATGGGGTACAAAAGGAATTGATCATTGTGAATGACTGCTCAAAAGATGAAACCGAATCTTCAATTCAAAAATATATTTTAGACAATCCTTCATTAGACATTAAATATTTTAAGCATGAAATAAATTCAGGTAAAGGAGCTGCTTTGCACACTGGTATTTCAAAAGCAACGGGAGATTACGTGGTAATACAAGATGCGGATCTTGAATATGATCCGCAGGAGTACAATATTTTATTGGAACCAATTCTTAATGATTTTGCCGATGTTGTTTTTGGTTCGCGCTTTATGGGAGGCAAGCCGCACCGGCTACTTTTTTACTGGCATTCCATCGGTAACAAAATGCTGACTGCATTGTGCAACATGTTCAGTAATCTTAACATGACGGATATGGAAACGTGTTACAAACTTTTTAAAAGAGAGATCATTCAATCTCTTCCTCTAAAAGAAAAACGGTTTGGCTTTGAACCCGAAGTCACCATAAAAGTTTCGCGGGTACCTGATGTTAGAATATATGAGGTTGGTATTTCATACTACGGGCGCACTTACGCCGAAGGGAAAAAGATTGGTTGGAAGGACGGGCTTCGCGCTGTGTATTGTATTTTCATGTATGGATTGTTTGATTAAAATATCACTATTCACTTTTGATTGACCTTGCGCATTTAATTTTACAAACTACCACATACGCCATCAATTGATTCCCAAAAAAATAGCTGTCATTATTTTTAGCGCTGCAACAATCGTTTATATTTTCGGCTTGTTTGTAACGGTTATGGATGTTGATGCTGCACAATATGCAAGCATGAGCAGGGAGATGTTTGTAAATAACCATTTCTTTCAAGTGTTAAATAACGGCGAAAATTACCTTGACAAGCCGCCATTAATTTTTTGGATTACTTCGCTTTCATTTAAAATATTCGGTGTATCGGGATTTGCATATAAGTTGCCATCATTTCTTTTTACGCTCATTGGAGTATACTCAACTTTTGAACTTGCAAAGTTTTTATACAATGAAAATGTGGGATGGATTGCTTCCTTGATTCTCTATACTTGTCAGGCATTTTTTCTTTTCAATAACGATGTGAGAACTGATACAGTGCTTACCGCATGCGTAATTTTTTCTTGCTGGCAATTAATTTTATTTTCTGAAAATAAAACCTTTATAAACCTTGCTCTTGGTTTTGCGGGTGTTGCATTTGCTATGCTTGCAAAGGGGCCCATCGGTGCTGTGGTTCCTGCGTCGGCATTACTTTCTCAATTTATTTTTAAAAGAAACTGGAAAGCATTTTTTCATTGGCAATGGTTTGCCGGTATTATCATCACCTTGATTTTGTTGCTGCCAATGGTGGTTGGCTTATACAATCAATATGGAATTGAAGGCCCCAAATTTTTTTTCTGGACACAAAGTTTTGGTAGAATAACAGGTGAAAATGTTTGGAAGAATGATACAGGCTATTTATACTTCACCCATGTTTTCTTATGGGCATTTTTACCATGGAGCATTATTGCTGTAATTGCATTGGCTCAAAGCTTTGTTAAACTTTTCAGGAATCGATTAAAGCGGGATGCGTTGAATGAGGTTTATACCATTGGCGGATTTTTGTTGCCATTAATTGCACTTTCACTTTCACACTATAAGTTGCCGCACTATGCATTCGTAGTGTTTCCTCTTTGCGCAATTTTTACCGCAGCATTTCTTGAAAGAAAAATTACACAAGAAAAAAAATCAGTGGCATGGCTGATTTATTTGCAGACATTTATTTCAATTGCAATGCTGTTTATTGTTGCCTTTTTAATTGCTGAGTGGTTTACCAATGCAAACATCTTTCTTTGGATAATAATAATTGCTTCAACATTGTTTGTTTTCTATTTGGTTTTTGCGCGAAAGGATAATAGTCAAAGAATTATTTACCCATCAATCATTGCGGCTTTAGTTGCCAATCTGATTTTAAACACTCACATTTATCCTTATCTTTTAAAGTATCAGGCAGGATCAACTTTAGCTGCTGTGTTTGCTGCAGCTAAAATTACCGACCCTGTTTTTTTCTATGGCAATTACCAGTCTTATGCATTTGGATTTTACTCGAAGCAGCTAATGAGAAATATTGGTGATGATGAAATTAAAAAATACAAAGCTGCCGGTAAAAAAATATGCGTAGTTGGAGATGAAGAAGTGCTGAAGATGATGGAGAGAAATAATTTCAAAGAGAGGAGTTTATTTTCGGCTAACGATTTTCACATCACTACTCTCACACTTAAATTTTTAAATCTGCAAACGCGACCGACAACTCTCAAGAAAATATATTTGGTTGAATTATAGAACTCAGCACAGAGCTAAGTAAAATACATTTCTTCAATAATTGATTTGTAGCGCTCTATAATTACTTTTCTCTTCAATTTCATGGTAGGGGTTAGTTGCCCTCCTTGCACGGTCCATTCTTCAGGTACAAGATGAAAACGTTTGATTTGTTCTGTATGACCAAGGTGTTTGTTTTTCTCATTTACTAATTCCTGATAGCGTGCAATTATTTTCGGGTTCTTAAGCACTTCGGTATTTGAAACAAACGGAACCTGATGTTGATCGCACCACGATTTTAAATGCTGAAAAGAAGGAACAATTAATGCCGAAACAAATTTCTTTGCATCCCCTATTACCATCATTTGCTCAACAAGAAACGATTCTTTAAAAGTATTTTCTATCGGTTGTGGAGCAACATATTTGCCACCCGAGGTTTTTAGTAATTCCTTTTTCCTATCAGTAATTTTTAAAAACTTGTCACTCACCAATTTGCTCTCAACCCATTCACCAATATCGCCTGTGTGCAGCCAGCCCTCTGCATCAACGGTTTTTGCAGTTTCTTCAGGAAGTTTGTAGTAGCCAACCATAATATTTTTTCCTCGTGCAAGAATTTCTCCGTCTTCGGTAATTTTTACCTCTACATCAGGAACTACAATTCCTACGGTTCCAAGAATATTTCTTTTTGTATCGAAATAATTTACGGTGATTACCGGCGAAGATTCTGTTAATCCGTAACCTTCCATAATCACAATGCCTGCTGCTGTAAATACGCTCCCGATTTTTGCGTTAAGGGGCGCCGAGCCACTGCAAATTGCAAACACGTTACCACCCAGTGCCTCAAGCCATTTGCTGAAAATTACTTTGCGTGCAATGCGCAATTGAAAGTGATACCATGCACCCATCTCTTTTTGGTTTTCCCATTTTTCGCCAAGGCCAACTGCCCAAAAAAACAATGCGCGCTTAATTCCTTTCAATTCTAAACCCTTACTTATAATGCGCTCATAAACTTTCTCCAGCAGGCGTGGAACGCAGGTGAAAAAATGAGGTTTTACTTCTCTCAGATTTTCTCCTATGGTATCCATACTCTCTGCATAATAAATTGAAACACCTTTCATGAAATAACAATACACCACCATTTTTTCAAATACATGATTGAGCGGCAAAAAACTTAGTGCCTGGTGAGTTTCATTTATAGGAAGAACAGTTGCAGCGGATTTCATATTGTTTACCACATTTGAATGTGATAGCATTACTCCTTTTGGAAAACCTGTTGTTCCGCTGGTGTAAATCATGCATGCCACATCACTTTCATTAACCGTTGCTTCCGCATCTTTTACTTTTAATTCATCAATCGAATTTGCGCGCTCTAAAAATTTATTCCAACCCGTTGCATCCGGCACTTCATTAAAAGTTATTATTTCTTGCAATGAAGAAACGCGTGGTTGAAGCAATTTCATTCTGTCATACAATTCCTTTGATGAAACAAAAAGGATTTTTGTTTCTGCATTGTTCAATATGTAGAGATAATCTTCATCACTGATGGTTGGATAAATAGGAACCACTACTGCGCCAATTTGCATTCCTCCCAAATCAACAAAATTCCACTGCGGCCGGTTGTTGCCTACAATAGAAATTACATTTCCTTTTACAATCCCCGAAGCCAGTAAGGCACGGCTCGTAAGATTCATGTTATCAATTAAATCCTGCGTGCTGTAATGTTTCCATTCGCCATTAATTTTTTCATTGAGACAATCGCTCTGCGGAAACATTGATTGCTGGTAATATGGAAGTTGGTGCAATTTTTTAAAATCGTTCATGTCAGGTAATTTTTTTCAGGTGTTTAATGTAAGTAAGGGTGAATGTAGAAAAATATTTTTTTCATTTCAAAATATTAATTTGAACGTAATGCAGCATTTGATTTTTTGGAGCAAATAAAAAAGGCAAATCATTTTGTGATTTGCCTAAGTAATTTCTTAAAATGTTTTTTATAGTCCGAATGCAAATCCTGCTCTTATTACAGGTATTCTATAATACTGACTGTTTATATTTTGAATAACATCATAGAGGACAGAAATAGAAAAGGCCGAATGATCTCCAATATTTGAACGGTAACCGCCACCCAACAGCAGTGAAGGAATCCAAGTTCTCTGAGGGTTTGGAACCAATTGCCCCGCTTCATTAAAGTAGGCGTAATTATTATTCGC
>JBKJNS010000371.1:0-3189 GCA_046593455.1 Chitinophagales bacterium
TCTGAAAGTATCAACTGAAATAATTGCTTCAGGAAATTTTTGATGTATAATATTGATGGGAGCAAGCATGCGTTTCAGTTCTTCTTCTTCCGAAATCATTTCAGCATTTGGCTTGCTCGACATGCCGCCGACATCTAAAATTGCTGCACCTTCCTTCAGCATTTCTTCTCCTTGAAATAAAATGTCTGCATCGCTTTTCAATTTCCCTCCATCATAAAATGAATCGGGCGTAACGTTTAGGATGCCCATTACCTGTGGTGTGGAAAGATCGAGCAACCTGCCTTTGCAATTCAAAAGTGTCTTAGATAAAATCATAGTATTTTTCGCAAATGTGTCTGACACCTGCGCCGGCAAAGTAGCGCTGCGGTGTCTTACACATTTAAAAAAGATTTTAAATTAAAATTACCCAATGAATTAATTAATCAACTGAGTCAGACACGGCTTCGCTACCTTGCCCACGCAGGTGTCAGACACAGTTCAAAAGTATTTTCAAATCTTGGAAAACAAAACAAGCATTCAATTCTCGCAGCAATCAGCATTGTGCCGAGAAATTTTTTCGAAGAAGGCATTCGACTACGGAACATCATGGCGGGTGATGCGGCTTCCATCATTGGCCGATCAGATTTTTATTAAGGCACAACGCATACGCACTATTGATTTGCTTGAAGTAAAAAAAGTTGCCGAAGAAATGGACAGCGAATTCATTGGCATTGTAAACTACGCTCTCATTTCACTTATAAGATTAGAGGTGGGTGAGAAGATTGAAGAAGGAATTTCTCGTGAGCAGCTCATGAGTTTGTTCGATGCAAAACTTGCAGCAGCTAAAAAACTAATGCTTGAAAAAAATCACGACTACGGCGAAGCATGGCGCGATATGCTCATTAGTTCATTCACCGATTTAATTCTCATGCGCATACTACGTATTAGAAGTATCACTGCGAATGAAGGCAAAACTTTGATAAGCGAAGGAATAGATGCAAACCTTTTTGACATTATCAACTATGCTATTTTTGCACTCATTAAAATAAATGAACAGGTATGAAAATTTTCCTACGGGTATTAGCAATTTTTGTTGGACTGCTTTTCATCTTTTCGGGTTTCGTAAAAGGTGTTGATCCCATTGGCTTCTCTTACAAACTCGATGAATATTTCGAAGTATTTGCCGATGCAGTTAGTCAAATCGGTTGGCTCGCTTCGCTAATGATTTGGTTTAAATCCATTTCGCTTTTTCTCTCTGTGTTTATGATTGTTCTTGAGATGGCGCTCGGCTGGATGCTGATCTTTGGAATAAGAACACAACTCACAGTGTGGCTGATGTTGCTGTTGATTTTATTTTTCACTTTTCTAACAGCTTATTCCTGGTACACCGGAAAAATTACTGACTGCGGCTGTTTCGGTGATGCTATTAAACTTACCAATGCTGAAACACTTGAAAAGGATGTTGTTCTCACTCTTTTAATACTCGTTCTCTTTTTCTTCCGTAAAAAAATTACACCCATCTTCCTTCCAACAGCAAGTAATATTGTGATGGTGATTGGACTTGCTGCATCACTTTATTTACCATTCTACTGCTTGCGCCATTTACCGATCATTGATTTCAGACCCTATAAAGTTGGAAATGATATTCGTGCGCAGATGACTTTACCCGAAGGCGCCATTCCAACTATTTATAAAAGCATGCTCACCTATAAAAACAAAAACAGTGGTGAAGTAAAAGATTATCCGAGTGATAATTTTCCGTGGAACGATTCTGTATGGGTTGCTAATTGGGAGTTTGTTGCAACTAACAATATGCTTGTGCAGCAGGGAGATCAACCAAAGATCACCGACTTTAAAGTGTGGGATAATGATAACAACGACATGACTGCAAGTGTGCTCGATCATGAGGGCTATCATTTTTGGGTGGTGGCTTATGATATGAATAACACCAATCAACAGGCATTTGAAAAACTGAATCAGCTTGCAGTGCAATGTGATAAAAATGAAATTCAGTTTGTTTCCCTCACTTCAACACCGTATGAGCAACTCGATCCCATTCGCCATGAGTTGAATGCAGCATTTCCTTTTTACTATGCCGATGGAACTGTTTTAAAAACCATCATCCGTGCAAACCCTGGTTTGATTTTGTTGAAAGGAAGTGTAGTTGTGGCAATGTGGCATTACAATGATTTGCCGGCATTTGATGAGGTTCAGAAAAAATTAATGAGATAGTATTTTGAGTTGTTTCAATTCAACTCATTTCAAATGCCTGTTCATTTCAATTTGTTTTGCAACTATTAATTACGCTTATATATTTTTATTGAAATGAAATGAAATTTTTATCTCTTACACTAATACTGCTGCTACTTAGTGGGTTTCTATTTGCTCAAACTTATGCAGTACCAGGTGCGCAACTACAACCCGCTTGGGTTTTCCCAATGTGGTTTGAGAATGGTGATGGGCAAAAAGACACTTTGTATTTCTGTTTTGATCCACAATCAGGTTTCCCATCAGACACTCTTTTTGGAGTAAAACTAATACCAGAAAACACAGATACTTTTAATGCCACTTTTGACCAATTGCTGTACAATGATTCAATGCACTTAAAAGTGATCGTTCTTACAACTGACGTATTAAGTGCTGGTGTTGGGATTAAATTTCAAAACGGGGTATTACCAATTACACTCAGATGGGATAAGAATGTTTTTTATAGTGATTCAATTCCCTATCCTGAAAAGGATCCAGCGCCGAGAGCTCAGGGAAAAATATGGTTTGATTTGCCAATGAACGTGGATAGTTGTAATTATAGTGTTCCTATTATTATGACTGATAGCGTGACTACTTACTACTCGACTTGTTATAAAAGTGACAGTATTATTTTTAATGGGAATGGAATATCTTATTTAACCTTTTCTGTGGACCCATGGAAAGGGTATTGGTTAAATGCTCACGAGAGCCATCAAAAAAATTCTGTAAATTTTTACCCTAATCCATCAAGCGGAGAAATTAAAATAACTGCTGCTGAGCAATATGATTCTTATGAACTTTTAGATTTAGCAGGAAGAAAAATATTCGGCCGCCAGATAATTCAGCAAGGATCAACAACAGAAATTAAACTTCTAAGATTATCACCTGGCAGTTATTTAATCAGGTTGTTTGATTCACTTCACAATAACTTCCTGATTAGAAAAATTGAAATACAGTAAAAAT
>JBKJNS010000403.1:0-4339 GCA_046593455.1 Chitinophagales bacterium
TTGAATGAAGCAGAAAAATATGGCGTTGATATTTTATTCAACAAAGAAGTAGTTGCAATTGAAAAACAAAACAACAAATGGCAATTGCAGTTTACCGATCATACAAAACTTGATGCAGACTTTATTTGTATTGCAAGTGGCGGCTATCCGAAAGCAAATCAGTTTGAGTGGCTAAAAAATCTGGGGCACACGATTGAGTCACCTGTGCCATCGCTGTTTACTTTCAATGTGCCGGGCAATTCAATCAATCCACTCATGGGAGTTTCGGTTGAAAATGCATTGGTAAAAATTGCAGGCACTAAATTGAATGAGGCGGGCCCTCTGTTGATTACACATTGGGGATTCAGCGGCCCTGCGGTTTTAAAATTATCGGCATGGGGAGCAAGAGAATTAGCAAACTGCAATTGGCAATTCACCATCCTGATTAATTGGCTTCCTGATTTTAATGAGCAAACATTGAAAGAAAAAATTCTGGAGTTGCGTTATGAACTTGCTGCTCAAAAAATAATTAACAGAAACCCATTTGCATTGCCGCAGCGTTTGTGGCAATATTTATTAGAGCAATCGGGAATTAATTTAGAAACACTCTGGTCTTATTTGCCGGGCAAAGAACAAAACAAACTCATCAAAAATTTATGCGCGCAGGAATTTTTGGTGAAAGGAAAAACAACTTTTAAAGAAGAATTTGTAACAGCAGGCGGCATCAACTTAACAGAAGTTGATTACAACACCATGCAAAGTAAAATTGCAATGAATTTATTTTTCTGTGGCGAAGTTTTGGATGTTGATGGCGTTACCGGCGGATTTAATTTTCAGAATGCGTGGACAACGGGATTTATTGCGGCGAAGGCGATTGCTGCTGTTGTTTGATTGATCAATAAAAATTTAAAGTATGATTTTTTTCTCCGTGTTTCTCTGTGCCTCCGTGAGAAAATTTTGATATCGCACCGAGGCACAGAGAAACACGGAGGATTATTTATTTCAACGGGATAATTTTAAAATGCCGATCAGAGTTTCATTCATTCCCTACATTCGCAAACAGGAATTACCTATGAACCAACCCCTCAAAGATAAAGTCATCATTATCACCGGCGCATCATCAGGCATTGGTAGGGCGTGTGCTTTTGCATTTGCAAATGCAGGTTGCAAAGTAATGCTGGCTGCACGTGATGCGGAAAAACTTTCGGCGATTACTGAAAAAATAAAAAAGCAAAACGGTATTGCTTCATTTCACAAAACCGATGTAAGCAAAGAAGAAGATTGTAAAAATTTAATCAATGAAACCATCAGTCAGTTCGGTAAAATTGATCTGCTGTTGAACAATGCCGGGATAAGCATGCGCGCAGTTTTCGCCGATGTTGATCTTAATGTGATCAGACAATTGATGGATATTAATTTTTGGGGAACTGTTTATTGCACCCGTTATGCAATGAGTGAAATACTTAAAAATAAAGGCAGCATCATTGGTGTTTCATCCATTGCAGGTTACAAAGGTTTGCCGGGAAGGACAGGATACTCTTCATCAAAATTTGCCATGAAGGGGTTTTTAGAATCACTGCGAATTGAAAATTTAAAAACCGGAATACATGTAATGATTGTGTGCCCGGGTTACACCGCTTCCAACATCCGGAATACTGCACTCAACAAACAAGGAAACCAGCAAGGAGAAACTCCTTTTGATGAAAGCAAATTGATGAGTGCAGAAAAAGTTGCTGATGAAATTGTGAATGGTATTGTAAAGAAAAAAAGAACAGTACTGCTTACTGCACAGGGGAAACTCACTGTTTTACTCAATAATTTTTTCCCGAAGTTGATGGACAAAATGGTTTACAACTTCGTTTCAAAAGAGAAGGACTCTCCGTTTAAGTAAATTCCAAAAAAATCAATCTCACCGCCTGACCAATGTCGGGCAGGCAAATCTCAATTAAATTGAATAACTCCCCTCTTAATGAATTTGGAATTTTATCTGAGCTGCTTTACAAACCATTCTAATAATAATTTTTTTGCAAATAAATCTCACCTTCAGCCAATTAATAAAAACTACATTTGAAATCTCAATTATTTTATTCTTCACTTCACCAAAAAATCAATCATGAAAAAAATCAGTACAATCAGTTTACTCATGCTTGTTGCAATCACGCAGTTTGCAGCAGCGCAATTTCAATTTGTTTCCCCAATGCCGGGCTCAAAAAATTTACCCATTGAACACAACATCATTATTAGAGAAGGAAGCAAATTAGATGCGTCTTCACTTACTAAAGATCTTTTTATTATTCGCGGAACAAAAAGCGGAGTGCATGATTTTAATCTAGTGCTTTGTGATGATGGCAAAACATTGAACCTCAACCCGACAACTCCCTTTAGTTATGATGAGGTTGTTGCTGTAACAATTTTAAAAGGACTAAGATCAACAGATTACAAAACCATTGATGGGTATAGCTTCAGCTTTACCACTCATCGTGAATGGACTGTTGCAGAACTTGAAAACATGAAGAATGCAAGATCAATTTTATTGGAAAAGGAAATTGAACGATGGTATCAGCCATCTTCCAATACTGATGCTGATGAGCGCGGTATCGAAGGCATGTTTACCATTGGAATAAATACTGCGCCTGCACCGGGCAATGTTTTCTTTGATTCGTGGAGCGGAAATTTTGTGGCTAATAAATTCACAGGTTACAACACTATAAAAAGCAATGGTGATTCAGTGTATCGGAAAAAAACTTCATCGGGTCCCAATGATTTTCAATTAGGGCACAATGGTTTGTTTGATGTTTTCCGGGGAGACAAAGGAAAATTTACCATTCTTGATTCCAACTTTCTTGAAGTAAACTCCTACGTTGCCAAAAACGGATACTGGACCGATAACCACGAATGTCAGCTCGAAGCCGACGGAACTGCATTCATTATTGCCGGTGAATCTGCCGTTATTGACATGACTATTTATAACGCATCATACAGCAACCATGCAACTGTGGTAGCAAACAACATTCAGCAATTTGATGCAAGCAAGAATGTGATATTCGAATGGCGCGGTTTTGATCATGTAATTCCAACCGAAGCAACGCATGAATATTTGGCAGGAACTTATATTGATTACATGCACACCAATGCAATTGAGCAAGATGTTGATGGAAACATTTTAACTTCTTCACGCCACCTTGATCAAATCAACAAGATCAATGTTTCTACCGGTGCATTTATTTGGAGGCTCGGTGGTGACAGTAATCAATTTAGTTTCCCTAATGATGCTGCAAAATTCAGCTACCAGCACGACTGCCGTGTTCTTGCAAACGGTAACATCACATTGTTTGACGATGGAAATTTCCATAGCCCTGCAAAATCTTATGCAAAAGAATATCAACTTGATCTTACCAATAAAATTGCAACACTGGTATGGAGCTATAGCCACCCGGATGTTAACGGCGTGGTTGCTTACTACTTTGCAATGGGAAGTGCGCAGCGTCTTTCAAACGGAAACACTTTTATTAATTGGGGATGGCGTGCAAACGGTACCCTGCCAAGCATGACTGAAGTAACTTCTGCAGGTACAATTGTGTGGGAATTAACACTCACTGATGGCGGAAAGAATATTGTTGCATACCGTGGCCATCGCTACTTGTGGGATAACATTTGTGCAAGACCAACTTTTGCAAACATGAAAACAAAGAGCATAACTGCCACAACAGCTAACTTAACCTGGGCTGCTGTTGCAAATGCAAGGCAGAAGTATGAAGTGCAATACAAGAAAGATGCAGATGCAGTTTGGACGAGTACAAAAGTTTCGCCCACATCAACATCTCTTGTAATTACAGGATTAACTTTAAGCACCTTATACGATTGGCGCATTCAGGCATTGTGCGATACACTTGCCGGCAAAGTTTCAAACTTTACAGCCATTAAAACATTTACCACCAAAGCATTTAAAGATTTGCAAGTGAATGAAAATGTTGCAGGTATTCTTCTTTATCCAAATCCTGCGCACGATGCAATCACCATTGAAAGCAATGGAAATATTTCGCAGGTGCGTGTGCTAAATTTATTGGGGCAAGAAATAAAGCAAATAAATTTTGGTAATGAAGAAGCTGAAACTCAAATTCAACTTTCAATTTCAAATCTAAGTTCAGGAAATTATTTTGTTGAAGTAACCTCAAATAAAAAGAAAGAAGTTATGAAGTTTGTAGTCGAATAATTTTATTCAGAAATAAAAATAAGCGGTACTGATTGAAACAGTGCCGCTTATTTTTTGCAATCAATCCGGCAATTTATTTCTCCGACTCTTTGCGAAGCAATTTTCCGTTTTCATCATAGTGCATTACATCGCCGGTTGGTTTTCCAT
>JBKJNS010000477.1:0-3327 GCA_046593455.1 Chitinophagales bacterium
GTAAAAAGTTTGTTGCGCCGAAGAATTTGAAATACAAACAAGAAATAAAAAAAATAGTATTAGTCGCATTTAAACTTATTTAAAGCTGTGATTTTCAAAAATACAGTTATTGGTTTAAATAAAGTGAATGAAGGAGAACATTCCATTGTTAGAAAATTAAAAACAAATTGAGGAAACTTAACCACTTATTCGATAACGAATTTTTTAAAAATTCGCTTATCATTATTTTCAGCGTATAGAAAATAGATGCCAGATGCGAGTAAACTTACATTAATTGAACTCTCAAACTTATCAATTTCGAACTGAGTGACTTTAAGCCCTAAATCATTATAGATTGAAATTTGAAATGGAAATGTTGATTTTATAAAAAGAGTTTTGTTGATCAGGTAAAAATTAAAATCAGATGAATTAAATGTTTCTCCGGAATTAAGCGGTGAGTAGGTAAAAGGTTCCGACATCGCCTTGCAGGAATTGAATGTGGTTTCAACTTGATAAACTCCAAATTCACTTGGGATATATTCTTTATTTGTTGCTCCATTAATAACCAGGGAATTCAAATACCATTGATAAGATTCTGCTTCTGTTGAAACAAGCATTGAGTCGTTCACGAGTGTAATTACGGGTTGCTCAGGCACAACAATTAGTGAAAGAGAATCCGATAGGTTAATGCAATCATTATTACTCACAGTTATGGAATAATAATTTCCTGATTGTTTAGCATAGTAGTAATATTTTATTGCTTCGGGAATAATTGAATCGTCTCTATACCATTGAAATGATTTATACAACCACTGTGCAGCAATTTTCATTTTGATGCTATCACCAAAACAAATTGTGTCTTTTGGAAATGGTTCTTCTGCATCTCCATTATATTCACTACACACCCATTGATATGGAATTTCATCCCAAAATTCGCAGCCATATTCATCTTTGATTTTTAATGAATAATATCCCGATGTATCCATTACAAATTTGCTGGCTGTTGCAATTAATATTTTATTCGAATTATTCTCATCACCTAAATACCAATAGCTTTCGGTAAGGTAATTTGAATACAGGGTATCCAACTCTCTGGTAATATCCGGAAGAACATCAGGAGGCGGGCAGTATGAAACAATGAAGTGATCGGATGTATCAATACAATTTGCTCCAGTTGCTATATATGAATAATCCCCTATGGAATATGCGTAATATGTGAAGCCTGTTGCATAAGGAATAATTTCATTGTCCTTTAACCATTGTATTTTAAATGGCAAATAATTAAGATTAGAATTCAGCCCAATATTGTAAGTACAGATGCATGTTTTATCTGATAGTATTTTAGCTTGTAAGGTATCGCAGTCATCAAATGCACCGGCTAATATTGAAGAGTCGGGAATAGCCTGATAAGCATAATCCTGAAGTCCTGAGTATCCAAGTCGGGCCCATCCAAAGTGAATACCATCCTGTAATTCAAACTTAAACCCAAAGTAATCATCACCGGGATTTTCAAAAAATGATCCCCAAGTTGAACAATAGCTGCATGGTCCGCTGCCTAAATTGGTGCATATCTGTTTATTCATTAGCAACTCACCTGTATCCCAATTTAAGTTTTCAGATATCAAATAACCTACATCCATACCCTTTGCATATTGATAATCGCCATAGATATCATTATAAGCTACGTTATTATTATCCAGCCCATATACATTCCAACTTCCAAAACAGCTTCCATTTTCACTTCTTATTCCATAATCAAATATTCCGTTATTATCGAGGTCGATAAAAAAAGTATCATTTACATATGAAGAAAATTTATAATCCGGAATAATATCGGTATAGATGATTTGTGCATCAGCGGATTTGGCACCTGCAATTATCGCTGAGGCGATTGATGAATAAGCAGTAAGTTTTTTTTGAAGTGAAGTAATTTTTCTCACATGGATAAGTTTATATAAACTTCAATAAATAATATTATCAAATGTAAATAATATTTCCTCCTCCCACAGCTTTTTTTATGCGTGAGCGCTGGACACGGTGCATGATTTGGACAAGTTTTTTCATGGTTGAATTATTTTCGAATAAAGTATGGGAATTTTTGTTGAAGCGGAAAATTTAATTTTTTTATTTCCTGATTCTTAATGAAAAATTATTGCGGACCATAATGTACTTGATCTAAAAAATTTCTTTCCCCAAACCATTCACTACGAAAAAAGTCACTAATACTTCACAGCATTTTTGCATCGCATTATAAATTACTTTTGAACCTCCATCGTAAATTTCAATCTTCTAATTTTTAAAATCCAAGATCATGAAAATATTTTTCTGCTTGTTTTTTTTATTATTTTTCTTCAGCATTACAACACCTGCACAAACTCCCACGCTTGAATTTCAACAAAGTTATGGAGGATCACTTGAAGATTATACCCGCTCACTCGAACTTACTAATGACGGTGGTTTTATTTTTTGTGGTTTAACCGAATCAAATGATGGCGATGTATCGGGTAGCCATGGTGAAGCAGAATTCTGGCTGGTGAAAGCAGGTGTTACGGGTGAAATTGAATGGCAAAAATGTTTGGGAGGATCACTCGATGATTTGGGATGGGCTATGAAACAAACATCAGATGGCGGTTATATTCTAACCGGATTTTCTGAGTCGATTGATGGTGACGTTACAGGGAATCATGGTGATTATGATTATTGGGTAATAAAAACCGATCCTTTAGGAAATATACAATGGCAAAAATCCTTGGGCGGTACTAAATACGATGCTGCTTACGACATTCAGTTAACAATTGATCATGGGTACATAATTGCAGGCACCGTAAAGTCAAAAGACGGTGACGTTACAGGTGGTTATGGAAATAAAGATGCCTGGATTATAAAGTTAGATTCAACCGGTAACATTCAATGGCAAAAAGATATGGGCGGATCAATCGTTGATGATGCATTCGCCATTCAGCAAACAATTGATGGTGGTTACATTGTGGCAGGAAATTCCAGTTCGAGCGATGGTGATGTTAGCGGAGGTCACGGAAGTGATGATTATTGGGTGGTAAAGTTGAGCACAACAGGAAGTATCGAATGGCAACGTTGCTATGGAGGCAGCGCCTCTGATGTTGCGCGCTCGGTGCAGCAAACTGCTGACGGCAATTATATTGTAATTGGTTTTTCGGAATCCAATGATGGTGATGTAACCGGCAATCACGGCTTGAATGATATATGGGTGATCAAAATAAATTCCATCGGAAACCTGATATCGCAAAATTGTTTCGGTGGTTCAGGTGAGGATTATGGAAGGGTGATTCAGAAGACCGATGATGGCGGATACCTGATTGCAGCGGCTTC
>JBKJNS010000100.1:0-3235 GCA_046593455.1 Chitinophagales bacterium
CCTTTCATCAACTTCGGCATCGAGTATATACATGGCATCTGGAGTGGGAATTCTGAAGACTACGGACATCGGAATTACGTGGAACAAAATTCCGGGACCTATTGAAAACATAAGTGCGATTGATGCAGTAAATGATAGTTTGATCATTGCAATCGCTCCGAGAGCCTTCGAGTTAGTATTTAGAAGTGAAGATGGAGGGCAATCCTGGGACAGCACTTCGTTCTATAAGAGCTTCGAAGAATTTCACCTTCAAATGATAGATGAGAATACTGGTTACTTCTCATGTGCATCTATTGGTTATCCTAATCCTGACACTGCCTTGTTGTGGAAAACTACTGACGGGGCACATACATGGCAAAGAAATGTGATTGCAGTAGGAGTGAATGATGATGACTGTTCAATGTATTTCTTAAATGAATATGAAGGATGGAAAACAGAAAAGACATTTGACAACAAGGGCCTCCTGTATCATACTTCAGACGGAGGTACAACATGGTCACTTATTTATCAGTCCGCTAATAATTCTTACCAATTTCAAGATGTTTTCTTTCTTAATTCTTTGCACGGATATCTTGCAGCCACCGGAAGCAATTACTTCGAAACTACCGATGGTGGAATCACATTGTCACCAAAAAATATTCCCGGTGCAACCAATTATTTAAAAATATTTTTTTCTGATTCGCTGACAGGATGGTTCCTCACAAAAAATGACATCTACCAAACAACCGATGGTGGAACAACGTGGATCAATGAATATCATTCTACAACAGAATTATATGATATGGAATATGCTCAAGGTTCAATTTTTGCTCGCGGCTTCTATGGATTTTTAGTGAGAGGAAGTATTCCCGCACCCTGTGTTGCATCATTCACCCTCACCCCCGATTCTTTAATTGAAGGATTATATTACGGTTACAATCTCTCCAACGGATTCGATCTCACTTACACCTGGGATTGGGGCGATGGCACTACAACAGTAGGTCAGTTTCCAACACACACTTACGCCGACTCAGGGTGGTACAACATCTGCCTTTCTATCTACGATAATTACAATGGCTGCACCGATACCTTCTGTTTGAATTTTTATATTCTTAAACTCGATGGTGAAATGGGAATACATCAAATCATTTTTATTCCCGGCGCAGTTCCTACGCCACCGATTGCCGGTGAAGAATTATTCGAAGTAAATATTTCACCCAATCCATTTTCAACATCCACAATAATTCAAATCACTTTAAATGAATCATCGTATGTCTACATCAAATTATTTTCTATGGAAGGAAAAGAAGTGAAAATGATTACTGATGAAAATTTTACAGAAGGAGATCACCAACTTGAATTAGATAGAAAGCAAATTGCTGCGGGAATTTATTTTCTACAATGCAAAACAGCATCAGAAATTTTAACAAAAAAATTAGTTGTGGAATAATTCAAGACAAAATATTTTTTCAAAACACCAAAATAAATTTTATGAAAACACTTTTCCATTGCGCGCTTCTGCTTTTCAATCCCATTCTTCTTCAAGCACAATGGATACAACTCCCGATGCCAACAACAAACGACATCCTGTCTTCTTCATTTGTAAGTGACAATGAAGGATGGATCGGAACTGTTAACAGCGGAAACGCAATCATCTTTCACACTGCTGATGGAGGCATCACATGGAACAGCGATACTATCACCGGCGCTCTCGATGGAACAAGTTATATCGAATTCGTAAACTCAAATTTGGGTTACGCAGTGGTGAATGGAAAAGCATTTAAGACCACCAATGCCGGGGGAACATGGACGCAGATGACGTTGCCCGGTTCACCATATCAGGAACCCTATTTCCTGAATGCTGACACAGGTTTCATTAGCGACGATGGATCGCATGATTACATTTTTAAAACGGTAGATGGAGGAGTAACATGGTTAACAGTATACAAGGAGAATGGTGAGAATGATCCAATGAACAGGATCGTCTTTCAGAATGACTCTGTTGGGCTTGCCACTTGCAATGATGAACAGGTTTATCAAACGACCGATGGAGGCGATAACTGGTATCTATATTACTTCTCTACTTTTCGCTATTACACGGGCGCATGTTATAGCAAAGCAGGCGCACAATTTATTTCCGCATATTATGACGATAATTTTTCCACCCAATATCCTTACATCATATCAGAACGCGGATGGTTAGACCAGGATTATTATTATGAAGATTGCTTTCCGTATGACATTGCAGCATTCGAGACCAGTAGAGTATATGCTATTGGGGGATGCAGTCAAATAGTTTATACCGAGAACGATGGATTCACCTGGAAGGATACGATTCTCACCAACTACTATGATCAATTAACATTGATAGATGGCGTTCACGACATTTATGTTTTTGGGGAAAGTGGTGAAGGATTTAAGCGACCCTACTATTGCATAACCACAGCACTCTTTGCTTTCTCTGCAAATGATCTCGAAGTAAATTTTATTGATCAGTCAACGAGCGCAACAACATGGTCGTGGGATTTTGGAGATGGAGGAACAAGCACCGATCAGAATCCTTTTCATATTTATTCCGGCGCCGGAGCATACACTATTTGCCAAACTGTAACTGGTCCTTGCGGCAATGATACGTTGTGTTATATCGTAATTGTGTGCGCACCTAATTCTTCTCTGTCACAAGAAGGAGCACTCGATCTCACATTCGCCGACAATGGAATTCTTCTGGACGATTCAATTGGTTACGTCAAGATAGTATCCACTTTGCGCATTCAGCCAGATGGAAAAATTCTCGCTTGTAATCATGGAGATCTGGCAACTATTGTACGATACAATACAGACGGCACACGTGATTCTTCTTTCAACGGTAACGGACTGATTAATGAAGATGACTACAAATATGATTACACCAATCCAAACCGTATTGCACTTGCACCCGATGGTAAGATTGTTCTTTGCAGCCGCTACGATCAGAATGATATTCTCATCGACTGTTTCAATTCCAACGGATCAATAGATTCTTCATTCGATGCAGATGGCAAAGTAGTAATTGACCTATCTCAATTAAATCAGCAGGATTGGTTTGTATCTTCGGTATATCAACAAGATGGAAAGCTCCTTGTTTATAGTGTTGCAGCATCGAAAGGAGATGTAGCCCGATTCAATGTTGATGGTTCGTTGGATATATCATTCGCAGGCGATGGCATCTTTAATTCTCAAGACCTCATTGGCACCAGCAATGGATTTTTGGGTGACA
>JBKJNS010000291.1:0-4849 GCA_046593455.1 Chitinophagales bacterium
ATCATTTCAAACTTTGAGCATGGGCCTTTATCTATATTCACACATTCACCGGATGAGAAACTTATCAATGGTTCTGAAATACCGATCCTAAGTGTGCCACTCGAAATTTCGACAAAAATTCAATCGAATATTGAAACTCCATATATATCTCCCTGGAGCATGAAGTATGATGTAAATAAAGTTATTATTCCTTAAAATCAAGAAAAATGAAAACAAAAGATATTAAAAACATACTGTTCCCAACTGACTTTTCAAGCGAATCAATTCGTGTCTTTACCTCCGCTGTTAAATTTGCAGAAAAAAACAAAGCGCGATTGATTGTGTTAAATGTTGTGGATACCCTCTTTAATTATAACACCGAGAACGAACCTATAGAACTTGATTTGATTATGCAAGACTTAATGCAATTTTCTAAATCGAAACTTAAGGGAATGAAAGAAAAAATAGGGGAAAATAAGAATCTTAAAATTGAAACTGTAACCTATACAGGTGAGACAACGGAGGCAATTGTACGGGCCGTGAATCATTATAATGCAGATTTAATTATAATGGCGACTAAAATTACACGAGATCTCTTTTTTAAAAGTAGCACCTTTAACATTGTAAAAAACACATCCGTCCCACTACTAAGTTTCTTGCCCGGAAATATTAATACAAACTTTAAAACTATTTTATTTCCATTTAACGAGAATTTTATGACGTTACAAAAAGTAGACGAAGTTCTGCTTATGGCAACATTATTCAAAAGTAAAGTAGTTCTGCTTGGGATTTCCAAGGCAAACACATTTGAAAAAAGACAAATTATTACAAACAATTTAATTTATTTAAAATCGAAGTTTGAGAGCAATAAGATAAATTGCGAAGTACATTTTCAACAAAGCAACAACTATTCAAACGCGATCCTTGATTATTGCTCTGATAATAAAATTGATCTTGTGGCCATTGCGAATAATTTACCTACATACATTAGCGAAAATCTAGCGAGCACGTTTGCTAAGAACGTTATAAATCATTCTAATATTCCGGTGCTAACAGTACCAGTTGATGTAAATTGATCAAATCTTGACTTTCATCAAAGTTTAATGTGGAAAGACTGAGTAATTTTAAAGCAGATAATTAATCAGAAGTAATAGATTATGAAAGAGTATAAAATAAAACGCGTCTTAGTTCCATTTGATTTTTCACATGGAGCTTTAAATGCACTAAAGGTTGCAGATAAATTTGCTGTTGAATTTAACGCTAAGGTTCATTTATTGAATATTATAGAGCCACGCATTAGTGCAGGAGTGTCGAAATTTGAATTTACTCATTACATTAATGCGATTGACTATGAAAGCAAATCAGAGAGTGTAATTGAAAAATACTTATTTAAAAATTCTATTAACCCTTGGGCATATTCTTATAGTATTAAGTATGGCTTCCCCAGTGGTGCGATTATTGAGCAATTAAAAAAACAAAAATATGACTTAGTTATAGTTCAAGATAATACTCATAACTATTTAAGCCGATTAGTTTCTAAATATAATCCGTTAAAAATAATGGAGGATACTAAAACCCCTGTTATTGCTGTTAATAGATATTATAGAATTGTAGATTTTAGAAGTATTATTTTACCTATACGAAATCTTCCAAATTGGTACGATAAGCTGCCATTTATGGTATCATTAGCACAGCAAACTGGCGGAAAGATACATGCAGTTGGATTAGCTGAGTCTGAAAAATCGTTTAGTAGGGAATTTAATCTCATATTTGACGAAGCTATTGCCGCCTTAGATCGCGTTAATGTACTTTGTAGTATCAATAAGTTTTCCGGTGATGAATGTTTATCTGGATTAAGGAAAATTTCAGAAAAACAAAATGGAGATCTTATCGCTATCACACCTTCGAAAACAATTACTACCATTAAATCAATCCTGAGACCATCTTTGTATAGCAGACTGGTTCCCATCTCACCAGCGCCAATATTTGGAGTGAGGTTGGTTTAAAAAAATATAAAACACAAAAATTATGGAAACAGAATTAAATAAAATCACTAAAAAAATTAAATTAAGGGGAATTAATCTTAAAGATTATGATGCCATTGCCGCTCTTCAGTTGAAATGTTTTCTCGGCATGAAGCCTTGGAGCAAAGAACAATTTAATAGCATAATGACCACATTTAAGCAAGGACAATCTTGTATAACCTTTGAGAAAAAAATTATAGCTTCAAGTTGCAGCTTGATTATTGACTTTAATAATTATTCGGAAACATCCTCGTGGAGTGAGTTAACTGATAGCGGAAATATTTCGAATCACAGCATTAATGGAGACACTCTATACGGAATGGAAATTATGGTTGACCCTGATTTTCGTGGCATGAAATTATCACGTCGCCTTTACGATGCGAGAAAAAATGTCGCTAAGCATTATAATCTTAAACGAATATTAATTGGCGGACGCCTGCCAAATTATTGCAAGCACCAACATAAGTTGAATATCGATAAATATGTTGAGGATGTAATTGATAAGAAAATCTATGATCCTGTTCTTACAGCACAATTAGCTAACGGATTTGCGTTGAAAAGGGTATTGCCTGATTATTTACCAAACGATAAAGAATCTTGCGGTTACGCTACCTTGCTTGAGTGGACTAATTTTGGATACAAACTTAAGCCCGGTAAAAGCATCAACTACTCGCCTTATGTTAGGGTTAGTGCTATCCAATATCAAATGCGGTCTATAAAAAGTTTTGAAGATTTTGCAAAACAATGCGAGTACTTTGTAGATGCAGCTTCAGATTACAAAAGTGATTTTGTTATTTTTCCAGAAATGCTAACCATGCAACTTCTTTCATTTCTTGAGAATAAGAGACCAGCAGCTGCAATCAGGGAATTAAGTGACTATACTAAACAGTACATCGATTTGTTCACCAATTTGGCTATTAAGTATAATACAAACATTATTGGTGGTTCTCACTTTTGCATTGAAGATGGAACTCTTTACAACATCTCCTATTTATTCAGGAGAGATGGTTCTCATGACAAACAATACAAGATTCATATTACACCATATGAGAAAAAATGGTGGGGAGTAAAAGGAGGAAATAAAATACAAATTTTTGATACTGATAAGGGAAAAGTGGCTATTTTAATTTGCTATGACGTAGAGTTTCCCGAGCTGGCCAGAATAGCTGTAAGCAAAGGCGCGAAAATTTTATTTGTTCCTTTTAACACAGATGATAGGAGATCATATTTAAGAGTAAGATATTGTGCTCAAGCGAGAGCAATTGAAAACCAAGTTTACGTTGTTTTAACTGGATGTGTTGGCAACCTGCCTGAGGTTGATAATTTAGACATTCATTTTTCACAATCTGCAATTCTTACGCCATCAGATGCAGAGTTCTCAAGAGAGGCTATAGCCTCAGAAGCTGTGATTAATACTGAAACTTTGATTTATCAAGACTTGGATTTGAATCTTTTACAAAGGAATCGTGAATTGGGAAATGCACAAACATGGAATGATAGAAAGCAGGGATTCTACAAGCTTACCTATATTGAAAACGGAAATGAAATAATTGTTTAACCGAACCTAAAATTGAATTATCATGTCAAGAAATAAATCAAACGCAAAATTAAAAATGGTAAGTATTAAAAAGATACTTGTACCATTCGATTTCTCTCAATATTCGTCAAACGCCTTGAGAGAAGCTATTTCTATTGCTAAAGTATTTAGCGCTAAAATTGAATTAATACACGTAATAACGCCGGTTTATGCTGCGGTTAGCGACAATCTCGTTCCTGGTTACGATGTTTTTTACAATAAATTAATGCGCAAAGCTAAGGATGAGTTAATGTCAATTGCTAAGGAGGTAGAAAGAAAAAACACGATTAATGTCGCTTTTAAAACAAAGCTTGGCCCAATTCATGTAGAGATATTACAGGAAGCAGAAAAAACTGATGCAGATCTCATAGTAATGGGAACTCACGGCACATCTGGTTTTAAAGAATTTTTTGCAGGAAGCAACGCGTATAGAATTGTTCAAAATGCCCCGTGTCCTGTATTAACAATTCAAAAAAAGCTTGTGAGTAGCCGAATTAAAAGTATTGTTTTGCCGATAAGGCTTGAGATTAATTCTCGTCAAAAGGTTGAACTGGTAGCAACTTTAGCTAAAATATATTCTGCCAAAATTTTAGTTACAGGATATTTGAAGGAGAACGATAAAAGCGACGAGTTTAAAATAAAGAGATATTGCAATCAAGTAGAAAAACTATTGAATAAAGAATCAATTGCTTTTAAAACAACAATAATTAAAGATCAAAACTTTACGAAAGCTATTGTTTCGCATGCTAAGAGACAAAAGGCGGATGTAATTGCTATTATGACAACGCATAATTTTAGTCTTGATCAGTTAGTGAGGGGCCCTTACGCAGGGCAATTTGTTAATCACTCGAAAATACCAATTCTGAGTGTACCGGATAGAATATCCTTTGACTACAGTTACACGCCTTCTTTATCAGGCGGCTACCAAAATAATTAATTAGAATTACAAATTTAAAAAATAGAAACTATGAAAAATCAAACAGGAGTTTGGATTGACAGTAAAGAAGCAGTTATTGTTACAATAAATGGAGATCATACGAATACAAAAACCGTTGTATCGGATATTGAGAACAAAACTCATCACGAAAAAGAAAGCCATCAAGGAACCTTTCAGGGAGAGCATCACGGAAATCAGGAGAAAAAATTTGATGAGCGTAAAAAACATCAAGTTAAAGACTACTTAAAGAGAATTATGTCAGAAGTAAAAGATGCGAATGAAATATTCGTGTTTGGCCCTTCTGAAATGAAAAAACATTTAAAAACTGAAATT
>JBKJNS010000018.1:0-12482 GCA_046593455.1 Chitinophagales bacterium
CAACGTAATTAACCGTGGCGGTGCAAGTTTTGGAAATAATCCTACTCGGCTGCAAGCCGGTGTAGGCAAAGCAACAGTGATTGATGAAATAGAAATTACGTGGCCCATGGGAAATGAAAAACAAGTCTTTAAAAATGTACCTGTAAATAAAATCTTGTTGTGTAAAGAAGGCACTGCTGAATTAACTCCCGTTAATATTCATTCATTTCAATTCAAAACAATTGAGAGAAGAATGCAAACCGGCGATACTACTCACATGAACTCGATGAAGGGAATGAAGATGTAATCTTTTTTTCTTGAAATGAAGAAATGTTTGACAATCGAACACATTAATTGCATTTCAGATTTACTCCTCGCAAACATTAACATCCCATTTTGTTTTTTTCAATTTTATTAGCAGGAGAAAGTAAGATTGAGATTAGATTTGCACCGGAAAATCAAAACCTTCCAATAAAAATCATATAAATGAAAAAGAGAACAATCCTTATTCTTCTTGCATTAATAGTTGTTGTTGTCGGTAGCAGTGCGTTCCTGATGAGAAAAAAAATTATGACTACTCTGATTCGAGCTAAATCAAAAGTAGAATTTACCGAGGTTAAGTATGAAAGCAAAACAATGCCTGAAATATATCATGAGGTCGTTGATCAAACGAGCCCGTTTTTAGTATATGGTCGAAATGATGAGAAGATCCCTATCCTTGAAAAACGGCTTCAGGAAGATCCTTCTAATGATGACATTCAGTTCCAATTAGCGCTTCAATATCTATATAATGGTGACAATCAAAAAAGCATTGACATTTTTACGCGGCTCGAGAAAGATCCATCGTTCATGAACAACAAGCATTACCTGAAAGCAAAGTCGAGAGTCGGTGATAGCAGGATTGATTCACTTGAAAAATTTACCGCGATTGCTTATGTGAGATTAGGTGAACAGCTTAATTGCATCAATAACCACAACGACGAATCCTGCGTCTTCCCTATTGCGGGATCGGGTATTCATCAGATCAAGCATCCTGTGGAAGAAGCGATAAGGCGATATGTAGAAATCCTTAAGAAAGAACCGGAAGATTATTTGTCGCAATGGCTGCTCAATATTGCCTGCCAGGCCAATGGCTCGGTTCCTGATTTTGTACCAAAAGAATATTTGATTCCTACCGAACGAATACTCAATCAGTTTGACATAGGAAAATTCAATGACATCGCAGTTGATCTGGGCATCGATAACACCGGATTAGCCGGCGGTGTGGCTGCCGACGATTTCGACAATGATGGATTCATTGACATCATCAGTTCCTCTACAGGGCCTCGTGATCAAACCCGCTATTTTCATAACAATGGCGACGGAACTTTTACGGACTGGACTGAAAAGTCAAAGCTAACGGGCGCATGGGAGGGGGTTGATATCGATCACGCTGATTACAATAACGATGGCTATCTGGACTTTCTTGTTCCACGCGGCACCTGGCAGGGCATGGCCGGCCGATTTC
The DNA here is from genome assembly GCA_046593455.1 of Chitinophagales bacterium. Classification (GTDB taxonomy): domain Bacteria; phylum Bacteroidota; class Bacteroidia; order Chitinophagales; family UBA10324; genus JAJAYG01. The sequence goes on from JBKJNS010000018.1 coordinate 1,487, forward strand.
CTCCAAGTCTGATGCGTAACAACGGTGATGGTACCTTCACAGATGTAACCGTTGAGGCCGGCATTCTTCAGTTCAAACCAAGTCAAACATGTGAATGGGGCGACTTCAACAATGATGGATGGCTCGATTTGTTCATGGGCTATGAAGCAGAATTGAAAAGTAATTTTTACCTGAATAATCACGATGGCACTTTCCGCGATGTAACTGATGATGCCGGGCTCGATTTTGAGGGATTCATTAAAGGCGCTTCGGCCTGCGATTACGATAATGATGGGTTGCTCGATCTCTTTGCATCAAATTACTCACATAAGAATTATCTTTTCCATAACGACGGCATTGGAAAAGACGGACTGCCGCACTTTACCAATGTGGCCGAGAAAGCCGGCGTTGAATTGCCGATCAATAGTTTCATCTGCTGGTGGTTCGATTATAACAATGATGGATGGCAAGATCTTTATGTGTCATCCTACAAACCGGGACAGACAATGAATTCCTGTCGTGAATTTATGGGGTTGCCAATGGATTCGTTGCTCTTCCCAAAGCTTTTCCTTAATAATGGCAACGGTACGTTCACCGATGTGGCCAAAAAAATGGGCGTTGCTTTTGAAACATTCACCATGGGTTGCGGATACGGAGATCTTGATAACGACGGGTGGCTCGATTTTTACGTTTGCATAGGGGCACCTGATTTCCGGGCTATTTTTCCTAATCGCATGTTCCGTAATAACCAGGGGAAATATTTTCAGGATTGCACCGTCTCCGGTGGTTTCGGTAACCTGCAGAAAGGGCATGCCGTGGCTTTCTGCGATTTCGATTACGATGGCGATCAGGATGTTTACGAGGATTACGGCGGATTTTTTACAGGTGATGTGTACCAGAATTCACTTTATGAAAATCCGGGGCATGGCAATAACTGGATCAACGTTCAGTTTAGGGGCGTGAAGAACAATTACTATGGATGGGGCGCTAAAGTAAAACTCACGTTCAAAGATAACGGTACTCAGAGGAGCACCTTTTACATCATCAACCAGGGTGCCTCCTTTCAGGGGAACCCCATCCGCCTGCAGGCAGGATTGGGTAAGGCAACGATGATTGACGAAATGGAAGTTACTTGGCCGGCATTCAACATTAAGCAGGTGTTTAAAAACATTCCGGTAAATCAATTCTTATTATGCAAAGAGGATGTGAACACACTCACTCCTGTTAAGGTTAAACCCTATCAGTTTAAAACAATGGAGCGCACTTTAGTCAAAGGAGATTCTTCAGTAGTGAAGAAAATGCAGCATATGAACATGAAGATGTAATCATTTTTTCTTGAAATGAAGGAAGCCACCCTATGCCCAAGGTGGCTTTCTATCCAAAACTAAACAAACTAAAATCTTATATTGCCATTAACGTAACAACGAGGTCGCTTGTTTCGGTTCTAAAATATTTTAAATAAAAAAAGTCGCCTTACTGTAAGGCGACTTTCTATTGATGGCGGCATTTGGTGTTTTACTGCCTCAATAATCTTCTTTCTGCCAACCCCAATCGCGGTAGACTTCGGCATACGTATCGGGGTAATTGCCACGCAGCACATGGCGAAGGGAAACCATTACTTTATTGATCTGTGCTTTCTGCTGGTTCTTGGTTCCTACTGCTGCCGAAACACTTCCATCGGTGGTGTTAGCACCTGCGAGTGCATCGTTATAGGCAGTTTTGGTGGCAGTCCAAAAGGCGGTGCCATATGTTTTTGCACTAAAACCATTGGCAGTAATAGCTTCTCCCATCATACTCAATTTCTGGCTGCGCTCACTATGGTCGAGCGGTAAACTCCAGTGCGCTCCTACGTGGGTGATGCCAAACTGCGCATAGTAAGCAGTTGCATTTTTGCTTCCATACTTATCGGCGAGGTAAGCTTTTACTTCGCCTACAGCAGCATCAATATCATTATCGAGATTATCAAGTGTGTTAGTGTAAACCGATCTGCCGCCGCCGGTGGTAAGCCGACCGGTGAGCGTAGCGATATAAGCGAGCACTAATTCTTTAAAAGCATCGGCATCGGTCCATACTAAAGTAATTGCCGATGTTGTTTTCCATTTTGCTTGCACGGCATCGGCAACGGCCATAAAATCAACATCACCTGCTGGTATTCCAGGTTTATGAGAAACGGGCGGTGGTGTGCCGCCGCTGGCTGGTGGCGGATCGGGCGATAACATTTTTTGTTTTTTCATAGTGAGTTTGTTTTTGTTGAATCAAATTTATGAATATTTTTAAATAGTATGCACAATTTGCTAATTATTTTTTTGGGTAATGAAGGGAAGAAAAGGAGTGCAGCTATTATAAAATCTTCTTTTTGGGTGCAGGTGCAGTATGTATCTGCTATCAAAAGCTCTTTATTAGTGCTGCTGCACAGTGCATCTGCTATCAAAAGCCCTTTTTTAGTGGCGGTGCACTGTGCATCTGCTATCACAAGTCCTTTTTTAGTACTGGTGCACAGTGCAACTACTATCAAAAGTATATTTTTGGTGCAGTAGCATTTGTTTTATTAAAACCTTCCTTTCATTTCCCAACAAAAAACAAATGCCGTGTTAAAATCAACGAATAATAATTAATGCTAAAATTGATGTTATACATTTGTTGCCTCCCCATTTAACATTCGTTTAAAAGCAGCTATCTTTTTTTATGAAGATAAAATATTTGGTGATTGCAGCAGTGGTTATTGTTCTTGCATCACTCGCCTTCCTTACCAACAAATACCGCAAGAGGGTGATATCTAATAAAGATGGAAATTATAAGAGCACCACCATGCCCGAGATCTACCACGAGCTGGTTGATAAAAGCGATCCCTTTAGTTTGTATGGCAGAAACAATGAGATGCTGCCAATACTTAATAAGCGATTAGAAAAAAACCCCGATGACCTTCACCTGCAAATGCAAATTGCATTTCAAAATATTTATGCAGGCACTACTCAAAAAGGAATTGATATGCTTGAGGCATTGGAAAAGAATGTTGCATTTATGAACGATTCGCTGAATAACAAAAAAGGAAAAACAGATTGGAGCATAGCCGATTCGGTTGAAAATTATATTGCTCTTGGCTATTTGAGACTGGGCGAACAAAACAATTGCCTTAACAATCATAATGATGAGAGTTGTGTGTTTCCTATTTCGGGAATGGGCATACATACAGATAAAAAACCTGCTGAAGAAGCAATCAAAAGATACCTGGCTCTAATTGAAAAAAACCCAACCGACTTCTTATCCATATGGCTCCTAAACATTGCCTGCCAGGCAAATGGAAGCGTGCCTGATGATGTTCCTAAAAAATTAATTATCCCGCAATCAAGAATCCCCAATGAATACAACATCAAAAGATTTAACGACATCGCCGTTGATGTGGGTGTAGACAACGAAGGTGATGCAGGCGGCATTGCCCTCGATGATTTCGATAACGATGGCTATACTGATATTATCAACGGCTCGTCAAACTTAAAAGGGCAGATAAAATATTTTCATAACAATGGTGATGGAACCTTTAGCGACTTTACACAAAAAGCAAATTTAATTGGTGCCTGGGAAGGTTTAGGGATGATGCAGTTTGATTATAACAACGATGGCTGGATGGATTTTTTTGTAACCCGCGGCGGCTGGAAATACAAAGCAGGTTACCTCCCCCCTTCATTATACCGAAACAATAAGGACGGAACTTTTACCGATGTAACCATTGAAGCAGGCCTAATGCAATTTGCACCATCACAAACCGCCGAAGCAGCCGATATAGATTTAGATGGCGATCTCGATCTTTTTATAGGGCACGAATTAGAAACAGTAAGCCGCCTTTACATGAACAACGGCAACGGAACTTTTACCGACATCACCAAAGAAGCAGGAGTTTATTTTAAAGGTTATGTTAAAGGATGTTCATTCGGTGATTACAATAATGATGGCTACCCCGATCTGTATGTAAGTGATTTTGGCGGAAGCACCACAAAAGGCAGCAACATGTTATTTAGAAACAATGGATTAAATGCACAACACCAAGTAACCTTTACCGATGTTGCAAAGCAAGCCGGTGTAGATGAGCCCATCTTTAGTTTCCCCTGCTGGTGGTTCGATTATAATAATGATGGGTGGGAAGATATTTATGTTTCAGCATACAAACCCGGCTACACTATTAACTCCTGTCGTGAGTTTATGGGCTTACCAATGGACTCGGTTCTATTTCCGCGCCTGTATAGAAATAATCACGACGGCACTTTTACAAATATTAGTAAAGAGGCTCATATTAACTATGAAACTTTTACTATGGGTTGCAACTTCGGCGATCTCGATAATGATGGTTACCTTGATTTTTACCTGAGTATTGGCGCTCCCGATTATCGCGCAATATTTCCAAACAGAATGTTTCGCAACTATGAAGGAAAATATTTTCAGGATTGCACCGTATCGGGTGGATTTGGTCAATTACAAAAAGGGCATGCTGTTGGTTTCTGTGATTTTGATTACGATGGCGATCAGGATGTTTATACAGATGTTGGCGGATTTTATTGGGGAGATGTTTTTCCTAATTCGCTGTTTGAAAATCCTGGGCATGGCAACAATTGGATCAACATAAAATTTAATGGGGTAAGGAATAATCAGTTTGGTGTGGGCTGCAGAGTAAAGTTAGTTTTTGTTGACAGCGATCAAATCCGCAGCACCTATTTTACCATTGGCAAAGGCGCAAGTTTTGGAAGCAACCCCATAAGATTACAAGCAGGTGTTGGAAAAGCAAAGGTGATACAGAGTATAGAAATAACGTGGCCAGCAGGAAACCTGACGCAGGTATTTGATAATGTAGCAGTCAACAAAGTTTACCTGTGCCGCGAAGGCGCTAAACAGTTACTTACAATTGATATAAAACCATTTGAATATAAAACTACTGAAAGAAGAAAAGCCGCAGGTGATACCTCAATTATGAATATGATGCATCATATGAAAATGTGATGATTTTATTAATAAGCAAATATGATGATGTGATGTTTTTCAAATGAAAAATAAACCTCCGATTAAAAAACCAGCTATGGTTTTTTATTTGGGGAATTAAATGGAGACCAAATTCCAACCTTTCATTTCCCAACAAAAAACACTTTCTATTTTAAAACTTCATTTCAATAACTACATTTGCATCCTCTTCTTAAATACTTATTCACTAACTAACTCTTTTTAATATGAAAAAAACAATCTTCGCTTTAATACTCTGTATCACAGCGGCAGCATTTGTATTTGATGGCTGCACGAATAATGGGGGAGGCAATACCAATTTGTTGTACAACTCAAAATCAAAACCTGCAACTGAAATAAGCAACAAAGTCGCACTTGCATGGGTTGACATGCTTTGTGACCAGGTTCGCTTCCAAAGAGTAGGTCCACCGCCGGCAGCCCGTGCAATGGGTTACCTTGGAGTTAGCATGTATCAATCTGTAGTAGGCGGAATAAAAGATGGGCATTCACTGGAAGGGCAATTAAAAGATTTATCGAATCTTCCTAAACCCGATGCAAATCTTGAATATGATTGGGAAACTGTTTTGAATAACAGCTCTTATATCGTTTGCGATGAAGGTCTTTCACGTTACATGGGACCAAACACCACAAGTCTTTCAAACCTGGTATCAAAAATTAATCACTTGCGAGATAGTATCATTGGTAATTCGGATGTATTCAACAGATCAAAAGAATATGGTACTCAGTTAGGAAATGCAATTGTAGATTATATGAAAACCGATAACTATGATTATACACGTGAGAATAATATTTATGAATCCCCATCACGTTCAGGCGACCCTTCACACCCCGAATACTACGAAGTTACCGATGTTAACCAAACCCCGTTCGAACCCTATTGGGGAACACTTCGTCCGCTTGGCATTGATACAACCGAACTATGTATGCAAGTTCCCTCTATACCATTTAGCTTAGATTCAAGTTCTCAGTTTTGTAAGTTTTGCGATAAGCTTTATGGAATTGATACTTCATTCAGCGAATACGAACGCATAACATCACTCTATTGGGCTGATTGCCCGGTAGAAACATTTACACCACCCGGGCATTGGATGAAAATTGCAAAGCAGCAGGTTAAAAAACACAATTTTAACCTTGCACAAACTTGTGAGTTATATTGTTACCTTGGTATGTCAGTGTATAATGCAGGTGTATCAGTATGGAAAATAAAATACCGGGTTAATTTGGTTCGCCCTAAAACATTCTTAAATGAAGCATTGAACAAACCAGAATGGGAACCATATCTTGAAACACCACCTTTCCCCGAATACCCATCGGGGCACTCAGGATTCTCGGGTGCTGCCTCATCTATACTCACACACTACTTTGGTGACACAGAATTTATTGACAGTACCAACCTTGTAATCGGATTAGATCCTCGCCCGTTTAAGTCATTTAATGCCGCCGCCGAAGAGGCAGCTTACTCACGCATGTATGGTGGCATACACTACGAAGCAGCAATAGTTGACGGGGTAACAATCGGAAGATGCCTGAGCGATAATTTGATGAAAAGTATTAAATTAGGAAGCGGCTCCGCTGCTCCTGCCGAAGCTAAAAAATAATTTTTTCAAAAAAATAAAAAAGACCTTCTTATGAATAAGATATTAAAAATAACAACCATAATTTTTCTCTTCGCTTTATCCTTTGCTTCCAATGCGCAGGTTCTTATGAAAGAGATGCTTACTCAGGATCAGAAGGGTTCTTCTGAAAAATCAGTTAATTGGCCGGGCAAAAATGTTTATTATACTCTTAAGTATGACAGCATTAAACCTTACAATTATGAAACATACAGTACAAACCGCTATTACTACACATTGATGATTGCTGATAATGCTGCAATGAAGAATCCAATTAAGATCCCCGGAATGGTTCGCGATCTAGTGATCACTTCCTACTTTGAGTTTTATTTTAACAATGGAACTGAAACAAAAACATTTACAATGACCTACGACAAAAACAACAAGTGGTACCGCATAAAGTTTGCACCACAATGGGGTTGCCGCAAGGAAGAATTATGGAAACGTGTTGATGGAATTACAAGCTACGAGCTATTGCTTTCATCTATGGTTGGTCAAATGGATAACAACCTAAAGTTGGATTGCTTTAAAGGACATGAAGGAACGATAATGACGCACTGATCTTAATCTCCCACTCAATAAAAAACCCTTCTGAAAAAAAATCAGAAGGGTTTTTTATTGGTAACTTAACCGGAGTTTGTTTGAACTGAATACTTAAAGAGAAAAAATTCGGTTGAAAAGAAAATTCATTATTGAATCAAGATACGATCAGTCATCTTCTTCTCACCGGCAGTAATTGAGAGCAAATAAAATCCTTTCTCCAGATTACTCAAATCAAGTTCATGTTTGTGAATTCCTGATCCGTAGTTTTCTGTTTGAGTAAAAACTTGTTGACCTAAAATATTTGAAACCGTAACATTCACTTTTCCTGCGGCGGCAATTTCAATATCAAAAGATACAATCCCTGTACTTGGATTAGGAAAAACATTGATGTGTTCAACCTTATTTACATCAGCAATTCCGGTGTGGTAAAATTCATACTTGTTCACGCGGTAACTATACTCAGTTGAATCTTTAAACCTGAATTCCCATACAATATTATCATTCACGTCTATCTCGGTTCCATTATACAAACCCAATACACTGGGTAATCCATAGCCAATCAACGTATTGCCATTCAACATGCGGGTCGCATTGCCCTGCTGCTTGGTATACATATTAAAACCATTCACCTGCGGATGACTATACCACCAGATGCAATTTGCAGTGAAGGCAGTTTCATTGAGCACATATTCTTTAGGCTGTGTTACTGGTGGCGTATGCAGATTTCCATTGTCAAGCATCAAAATGTTTCCGTTTGCAATCCTATGCGTATTGTGAGGGTGACTGAATAGTCCATCAGGGTCGCCAGTTGTTACAATAGATGGAAAATAATTTGTGCTTGCACCCCAATACCAAACAATGCTGTTGTTTGATGGTTTAAGTTTAAAAATCATATCCATGTTTCTTAATGAAACAATCATGGTTCCATCTGTTTCTAAAAACATCGAGTTGATATGCCATGGGTCAACAAAGTTTGTGGTAAGCAAAATATCAGCAGCTGCGTCAGTTACTGCAAAATCGAGGTCACTTCTCCATTGATAGATCACATTGTTTGCCGCATCTAATTCCTGAATCCAGGATACATTAACAGTAGCAGAAGTGCTTCCACCATAAGCGCTTAAGTCCCAGCCGGGCTGCCAGTCGTAAATCGAAAACCAACTTGTACCATCTGGCAAAAAGAGATGTTCATGCTGGCTTGCACGCAATCCGTTTTGACATTGAACTGCAGCAATTTGATTGTAACTTGAATCAAGTATAATAACCGTAGTATCTACATTGATATCTAACTTGTAAGCAGTTAAATATCCATTAGAGGCGATCTGAAAATTGGATCCTTCTGAGCTGGAATTTCTATAGAAAACTGAATCAGCATTTGATTCCATAATGCCATACCCTTCAGGTTCAGTAGCAGAATTGCGGTGAAAGAAAATTCGGCCGGGTGCAGGATTATTGTTTGTATAAATATTTAAGAAGTCGAAATTTGTAGTGCGTAAATCAACGGCGGGTGCAGGAATGTATGTTGATTGCTGATTGGGATCGTTAATGAGATTTCCTACTTCATCATGTGTTGATTGATATTCCTGAAGTGATTTTTTCTCTTCAGCAGTCATTTCACGGCGTATTGAAAAACTGTAAGAAGTTCCTGAAAGGGTACTGCCGTCAATAGTTTTAAAACCGTCTTTAACCTCAACAGTTACAACTTCACTGTATTTGAAAGGAACAATGGGTCTTGCGCAAATTGTTTTTCCATCGGTAGAAAGAACAACATCGGCAGGAATAATTCCACTAACAGATCCTGCGAGAATAATCTTATCAGGCGATACAGATTGCGGATCAATCAATTCTCCATTGCGAAGAATAATATTAGGATCGGTAAATTCATTCTTACTGCCATTCGCTGGCCAGATGTAACTGTACTGTGCATTTGAATTAAATGCTGTGATTAGCAACACAAATAATGCTGCTGTAATTGATAAATTTGTTTTCATGGTCATAATGTTTTGTTTGATAAATTTTATAGTGCGCAAATTAGAATATTTAAGGGGAATGAAAAAAAGTGACACTGAATGATAAAAGTTGCTTCAATTATAAAACTTACTTTGTCCCTTTGCTGTCTGCCCAACAAGCCGGGAACTTGTTTAGAAGGCGTAATTTCAAGGAAGAAAAAAACTTATACAAACTTTGTCCTTTGCTTCAATCTATAAACGTCAATAACAAAAATAAAAACAACATGAAAGAATTCTTATTCCTTTTTCGCGGTGGTAATGAAGGCCGCAGCAACCAAGCACCCGAAGCAATGCAACAGCAATTGATGAAGTGGAAAGTGTGGATGGAAAAAATTGCGATGGAAAATAATTTTATTGGTGCGCAGCCGCTAACTGCCGAAGGAAAAACTGTTTATGACACCGGCAAAAAAATAATTGATGGCCCTTTTATCGAAGGCAAAGAAATGATTGGTGGCTACCTGATTTATAAAGCTGAGAGTTATGATGAAGCTGTAGAAATTGCAAAGGGCTGCCCCATTTTTGATACCGCTGGTTGTGTTGAAGTGAGAGAGATCGGGAGGCTGGAGATGTGATTGAGTAGGTGTTTGAAAAGATAAATGGATGCATTGTGAAATTGTAAAATTTCTATTGAATTCCAGAGCATCCAAAAATATTTTCCTTCAATCCTCACCCCCGGCCCCTCTCCGAAGGAGAGGGGAGTGCTGGCGCATGTTGCTTACAATTATTTTCTTGTACGTTTGAATGAAAGCTTTTCTACTTGTCTTCAGTTCCAAAAACTATTGATCATCTTTTTCGCCATGAATACGGGCGATTGGTTTCTGTGCTCACCAGAATTTTTGGAACACACAATCTTGAACTTGCTGAAGATGTGGTGCAGGATACTTTGTTAAAAGCATTGCAGCAATGGAAAATTTCGGGAATCCCAAACAACCCATCTGCATGGTTGTTCAGGGTTGCAAAGAACAAGGCGCTTGATATTATTCGCCATGAAAAAGTTAAAAACAAATTCGCAGCTGATGTTGCGCCATTGCTGAAATCGGAATACACATTAGTACCAACCATCAAAGAATTGTTTGAAGAAAATGAAATCAAAGATGATGTGCTGCGAATGATGTTCGCCTGCTGTCATCCTGTATTGCCAGCCGAATCGCAAGTGGCATTGATGCTGAAAACACTTTGCGGTTTTAGCATTGAAGAAATTGCAAAAGCATTTTTGACCAATGAAGAAACCATTAGTAAAAGATTGTACCGCGCAAAAGAAAAATTCAGGAATGAAAATATTAAACTGGAGTTTCCTTCAGAGAACCAACTGAATAGCCGTCTTGAAAATGTGTTAACCGGATTGTATTTATTATTTAATGAAGGTTATGCTTCTGCAAGCAATGAAAAATTAATTCGCAAAGATTTGATTGAAGAAGCATGCCGCCTTTGCAATCTGCTTACTCAAAATGTGCAAACCAATTTGCCGCAATTGAATGCTTTGCTTGCTCTCATGTTGTTTCATGCTTCAAGATTAGAATCGCGGCTTGATGATGATGAAAATATTTTATTGCTTGAACAGCAAGATCGCTCACTATGGGATCGTGAACTGATTGATGCGGGAATTTCTTTCTTAGAAAAATCAATGACTAATGATGCATTGAGTTGGTATCAATTGCAGGCAGCCATTGCTTACCAGCATGTGATTGCATCTTCATTTGATGCAACAGATTGGAATGCAATTCTCCTGCTCTATAATTTTTTGCAGCGAAATTTTCCATCGCCGGTTACATTTTTGAATCGCGCCATCGCATTTTCAAAAGTTAATGGAGCAACTGCAGCAATTGAGTTGATACTTTCTTCAACCGA
>JBKJNS010000224.1:0-3417 GCA_046593455.1 Chitinophagales bacterium
TAATTCGCTGCGAACGGAAGAACGAGAAACTGTACAGTCGGCAATAGAAAAATAATTCTCACGATTGCAGGGTCGCGGAAGATTTGGCGAAACTCCTTTCGTAGAAGAATTGAAAGTTGAAAATGGAAAATTGAAAATGGTTTCATACTGATAGCTACTTCATAATTGAAAATTGAAAACGGAAAATTGAAAATGAGTTTTGTTCATCTTGATTTAAGGAGCGAAATTTTTGTTGTCTTTACAATACTTGCCAATAGCTTAAGGAGTTCCATGGATTCGCTGTTGAGTGAATCATATTCTTTCTTGCTGATGTAATCCGTATCTCTTAAAAGCATTAGCCAATATGCTGTTTCATTTGCTTCTTTTAAAGAGACATTCATTTTATTAAGGAAGTCAGCTTTTGATTGTGCATGCTCTGCCTCTTTTATAAGTGCTCCAATGGCAGTTCCGCTTCTCAACAATTGTTTTGATAAGACATATTCCTTTTTCTCGCCTGCCAGAAATTTGTAAACGTTTACTATTCGAATGGCAAAAGCATAAGATTTTTCAGCAACAATATTTTTCATTTAATAATTTTTTTTCAGGGTACAGTTTTTCATTTTCAATTTTCAATTTTCAATTTATTCCATTCTCACCTTAAACCGTTTCATACTCACCAAAAACAAAACCACGGTCATAGTAACGAGAACTAAAGTTTCCTTCCACACCGCACCAAACCCTGCGCCTTTTATCATGACTTCCTTCACAATAATGTAGTACCATCTCGATGGAACAATGTTTGAAATAATCTGCAACGGCAGTGGCATGTTCTCAATCGGAAACATAAAGCCGCTGAGCAGAATTGTAGGCAACATCAATGCACCGAATGAAATCATCATTGCAACCAATTGTGAATTTGTTTGAATGGAAATAAGAATGCCGAGTGTGAGGCAAGTAAGAATGAAGAGCGCACTCTCACTCACGAGCAACAACAAACTTCCCTTCACCGGAAGATCAAGTACGAAAACACTAAGTAAAAGAATTGCAGCAATGTTGATGAGTGAAAGCAACATGTAAGGCGCTGCTTTGGAAAGTATCACCATCACTGGTTTGAATGGTGACACCAGCAAAACTTCCATAGTGCCACGCTCTTTTTCCCGCACGATGGCTATCGCAGTCATCATCACACAGACGAGCATGAGCACCATAGCCATTACGCCGGGAACAAAATTCGGGGCGCCCTGTAATTGCGGATTGTAAAGCATGCGTACTTCAGGTGTAATGCGGTATGAAGTAATTCCAGGTTGCGATAATCCTGATTGATAATCTGCGATGATTGTATTGAGATATGCAGAAACAAGATTAGAAGTATTGATGTCCGTTCCGTCAGTGATGATTTGTACCTGTGCAGTTTTCTGGTGCATGAGATCGTTGTAGAAATTCTGTGGAATCACAACGGCTGCTTTTATTTTTCCTTCCAAAAATATTTGCTCGATCTGTTGATGGCTGTTTACATTTTTCTCAATATCGAAATACTGGCTTGCTTCGATTTTTGAAGTAAGTTGCTGTGATGCTAGATCGTGCGCATAGTCAACAATGATGATGCGTGTGTTCTTCACTTCATTGCTAAGCACAAAACCAAAAAGCAGCACCTGCACCACCGGCATGCCGAAAAGTATCAGCAGTGTTTTAGGATCGCGCAACACGTGCAGAAATTCTTTTTTTACGAACAGCAGGAATTGTTTCACTTTAATTTAATTGAAAGTTGAAAATGGAAAATTGAAAATGATTGCCTACGCATTTGGTTCAGGAAATTGAAAGCTGAAAATGATTCTCTATTTTTCATTAATTAATATTTATGCATTCCATTCAAAACAAACCGGTACATTTTAAATTTTCAACTTTCCATTCTTTTCGCGTTTCGAGCAACGTGATAAAAAACATCATCCATCATAGCAGCATTAAATTGCTTTTTCAAATTCGCAGGCGAGTCAAGCACTTCAATTTTTCCATCCACCATAATTGAAACACGATTGCAATATTCCGCTTCATCCATGTAATGCGTAGTGACAAAAACGGTGATGCCTCTGTGTGCAGCTTCACCAATTAAATCCCAAAATTGTCTGCGTGTTACAGGGTCAACACCACCGGTAGGCTCATCAAGAAAAACAATGGACGGTTCATGAAGAATAGAAACCAGGAAAGAAAGTTTTTGTTTCCAGCCGAGCGGAAGTGAGCGCACCAATTCCTTCGCTTCATTTTGCAAACCCATAGTTGTAATCATTTCATCGCTCTTGATTTTGATTTGTTTTCTGCCCAAGCCATAGATGCCTCCGAAGAATTCTATGTTTTCAATGATGGTGAGGTCTTCGTACAAAGAAAATTTTTGACTCATGTAACCAATGTTCTTCTTAATTTTTTCTGTTTGTCTGTAAACATCAAAGCCTGCAATGATTGCATTGCCAGATGATGGAATTGATAAGCCGCAGAGCATGCGCATAGCAGTTGTTTTTCCTGCGCCATTCGCTCCCAGAAAACCAAAGATCTCTCCCTTGTAAACTTCAAACGTAATTTCATTTGCTGCAATGAAATCGCCGAAGCGCTTGGTGAGTTTTTCTGTTTTAATCACTGCATCCTTCATCTGCTTCAGCTTAAAAATTTGATAAAAGAATCTTCAATCGTCGGCGAAATTTTTTTGAATTCAATTTCACTCAACCCATTTTCCGCAGCGTAACTCACCACTTTATTTTCACTCACATTTTTTTCTTTGAAAGAAACATGAGCGCAATCGCCGAACGTGAGGAAACTTTGTGTGAGCGGAAATGCGCGCATCACTTTCATCAACTCATACATGTTCGAAGCTTTCATAGCGTATAAATCATCGGGGTAAGAAGCGTTGATGTTCGCAGGTGTATCAATGGATAAAATTTTACCGCTCTGAATAAGCGCCACGCGATCACAAAGAATTGCTTCATCCATGTAAGGCGTAGAAACCATAATGGTGATGCCTTGTGCTTTCAATCGCTTCAGCATTTTCCAAAATTCCTTTCGCGAAACCGGATCAACACCGGTGGTGGGTTCATCGAGAAATAAAACTTTTGGTTTGTGAATGAGTGCGCAGCACAGTGCAAGTTTCTGCTTCATTCCTCCCGATAATTTTCCTGCTCTTCTTTTTTTGAATGGTTCGAGTTGAACGTAGATGTCTTTGATAAGATGATAATTTTCTTCAATCGTAGTATTGAAAACAGTTGCGAAAAAATTCAGGTTTTCTTCCACTGATAAATCCTGATACAATGAGAATCTGCCGGGCATGTAACCGACAATGTTGCGAATGGATTTGTAATCTTTCACTGTGTGGAAACCACAAACAGTTGCTGCGCCACTGTCAGGAATTAAGAGTGTTGTGAGTATGCGGAAGAGTGTTGTTTTCCCTGCGCC
>JBKJNS010000309.1:0-4054 GCA_046593455.1 Chitinophagales bacterium
TAAGTTTTGTTCAGAAAAAGTAAAGCATATTTTAGTTCGCAAAAATATGCTTTACTTTTTCTGAACAAAACTTAATTGAAATTAAAATATTGTTTCACGAATTTATTTATACAATAAAATGACATTTACTCACTACTTACCTGTTGATTCTTTACGGGCAACACTATGATGACGACTGTAAAAGAAGTAAACGACAAGACCAAGAGCTGTCCAAGCTAAGAATCCCATCCAAGTTTGCTCATCAAGTCCAAACATCATGGCCGCACAAACTATTATTCCCATGATTGGTACAAAAGGGACCCATGGTGTTCTGAATGCTCTTTTTAATCCTGGTTCTTTTACCCTCATGATCCATACTCCAATACTTACTAATAAAAATGCTGAGAGTGTTCCAATGCTTGTAAGATCACCAGTTAAAGATCCGGGAATAAATGCTGCGAACAAGCCGGTGAAAACAAGAAAAATCCAATTTGATTTGTGCGGGGTCTTAAATTTTGGATGCACATCTGAAAATACTTTTGGTACCAGACCATCTTTCGACATTGAATAAAATACTCTTGACTGCCCAAGCAACATCACCAGAATCACTGAAGAAAAGCCCGCCAGAATGGCCACGGTAATAAAATTTGCGAGCCAGCCATAACCAAGCATATACTCATGTATTGCATAAGCAACTGATGCTTCTTTTCCTTCAACACGAAAATCGGTATAGGGTGCAATGCCGGTGAGAACAAATGAAAACAAAATATAGAGTATTGTACAGATTCCGAGTGACACTAATATTCCTATTGGCATGTCTCTCTTAGGATTCTTTGCTTCCTGTGCCGCAGTTGAAACCGCATCAAATCCAATGAAAGCAAAAAATACCGTACCTGCTCCGGCAAGAATTCCCATCCATCCGCCAAAGGTATGGCTGTTACCAAGGGTATCGGTATATGTTTGAACCGGTGGAATAAAAGGGGTATGATTTGCTTGATTAATATAAGCCCATCCGAAAACTATAAAGAGAACTACAATTGAGACTTTTAGAATTACAATAAGTGCATTAACTATTGCCGAGCCATGTGTGCCCCTTATCAGCAGCATTGTTAACAGCAGTAGTATTACCAGCGACGGCAAGTTCATGATACCATGCAAACCGGTTGAAACATCTACCTCAAAAGGCGAATGACTCCATTGATAGGGAATCTGCATTCCAAAAATCCCGAGCAATTTATTTAAATATTCACTCCATGCTATTGCAACTGTAGCTGCTCCCAATCCATATTCCAATATTAATTCCCAACCAATAACCCAAGCAACAAATTCTCCCAGAGTTGCATAAGAATAAGTATAGGCACTGCCTGCAATGGGAATGGTTGATGCAAACTCTGCATAACAAAGACCGGCAAACAAACAACCGACGGCGGCAATAATATATGAATACGTTACTGCCGGCCCTGCATGTTCAGCTGCTGCTGCAGCAGTTCTTACAAACAAACCTGCACCAATGATTGCACCAATGCCAAGCAGCACCAAGTGACCAACACCCAATGTTCTTTTGAACTCATGTTCACCGGAGCCTTCTGCCTGACCCATTATTTTATCAATGGATTTTCTTACAAAGAGTTGACTTGCCATTTAATTTTTTTTTGAGAGGCGGCAAAATAGGGATTATTTTAAAACGAGAAAATAAATTCGATAATCATTTTTGCGTTTCTTTTTTTTATATCAGCAATTACAATGCAGCGCATCAATGTTCGCAGACTATTTTTCTTCTAATAATCGGTAATCATTTTTTAGCCACTCATCTTTTAATTGTTCAAACGTAAATGCACCCTGAATTTCCTTAATAAAATTTTCAATGTGCGGCTGCGCATCAAACCCCGTTTGATTACAGTAAGTGTAAAATGAAATACATGCCCAAAACAATCTCATATTTGTAAGCTTCAATTCTTCTTCACTCAATTTGATTCCACTCACAGATTCATTTCCCTCATCTTTTGCCTTCTGAATTACTTCACCAAAAAAATCTCCATTGATGGTAAACAATCTTGATTCAATGTTATGCAAGAAAAATGATGACAAGGGCAATGCTCTTCCTAATTCAAAAAACCATTGCTGGTAAGTGGGATCAGTTGCCCACTCAGGCCCTTCAAGATAATCATCTTCCACTTCCTCATACCTAAGGAACTTAAATTTTATTCCACTAATCAAGATCTCAATCCATTCTTTCTTTTGTTGTGCAACAGCAATTAACTGACTGATCATTCCTATATCACCTTGATTTACCGCAGAAGGCGGAATGTCGATTGACATTTTATTCTGCTGTTTGGCAACCATTGCATTTAACAGTGGTGCATATTCCTGAATGATGGGATTGTTATCAGCAATCACCGGATATTTTTGAGCTGGATTCATAAATATTTTTGTGCGCAATGTACAAAGCAGCTAATTTAATTTGTTGGTGTATGCAAGCGAAAAATATTGATGATTAATTGAATGTTAGTTTTACTAAAATTCTTTCTATGAAAAACATTTTGATTTTATCGGCTATGCTCCTTATTATTTCTTGCACTAAAAGAACTCCATTGCAACAATTAATTCACGATGCAGATGTGGTAAAAGTTTATGTTTACTCAGGCAATAACATTTCAATGCATTTCGAAACAAATGACATTGATAAAATACAGAATTGGAAAAATTTTATCAGAGAAGATTCTGTAATTGCTGAAAATAACTGTGGTGCTGAAGGAAAAATTATTTTTAAAACTTCAGACGATTCGACGCTCATGAAATTCAGTTTAAAGAAGGGTTGCACTTATGTTGTTTATGAATTGAATGGAAAAAATTATTGCAATTCACTTACTGATGTAGGAAAAAATTACATCGATAGTTTGATGAAAGTGAATTGAATAGCGAATATTTATTCCATCAGAAAAATTAATTTCTACTCTTACCTTACTAACTTCAACCGACAGAAAATATTATTATTGCAAAATTAAAAAACGGGAAAGCCGAAAACCGAATTAGTGTAGGCAATAAAAAAGTGCGGAGTCAGCACAATAATCACTGACAACAATAAAATGAAAAAAATTTTTTTTGGATTAATCATGCTCACAGGCATAATCCTTCTTCCTTCCATCTCTCTTGCACAGGCAAACACCAATCAGCAAGTAGCTGACGAAATTATTGCTATGGTTAAAGCACAGTGGGCAGCCCAGGCAGCCGACCCCGGAAATGTTGTTGAGGCTTTCAAAAACGTAGCAGAAGATTACACAGAATTTAACGGTGATTACGCAACCCGTGTTGATGGCAAAACTGTGGCGATGAACTTATCGGAACCTGGCGGAAAAAGCCCATCACGAAGAGCAGCAGCCGAAATGTTAAATCCCAAAGTGCAGGTATACGGAGATGTTGCCATTCTTACTTACAATTTCGCAGGTGTTAACATAAACAAAGAGGGAGAGTTAAAACCCTTCCGCGCCAAATCAACGAGGGTATATGCCAAGCAAAATGGTAAAT
Organism: Chitinophagales bacterium; assembly: GCA_046593455.1. Taxonomy (GTDB): domain Bacteria; phylum Bacteroidota; class Bacteroidia; order Chitinophagales; family UBA10324; genus JAJAYG01. The sequence continues at coordinate 3,505 of JBKJNS010000309.1, forward strand.
GGAAAATGGTGCATGCCAATTTTGGCAGTGACCCCATGCCAAATTAAAAGACGAAATAGTTTGAACATAAGAAAAATCCGTTCCCGTTTTAGGATCGGATTTTTTTTGGTAATGAATAATATTTTATCCCTAAACTGTATTGAGTAAGTATTATTCAGAAATCGTGTCACTGCAAAAGGAAACGCGGTTTGGGAAAATAAAAACCCTGAAATTTTCGGACAGTCTGTATTTGCCATTCCTCGCATAATAAAAAGTGAGACCAAGGCGAAACAAGAGCCACGCAATTTGCCTCGCATTTTATTTTCCCAAAACTCACAAAGTCCATTTTGCAAAGGTCAATCCTCTTACAAAAACTTACTTTCGCATAAAACATTTTTTAAAAAATATGAATCAAATCCTTGGCAACTTTAGATTAAACAACGAGAAAGAAAATCATCAAACTGTTATTGACAGCATTGAAAAAGGAGTTGTATTTAAGGGAACAAATCTTTGGGTTTTAGTTTTTGCAATTTTCATTGCATCTCTGGGGCTTAATGTAAATTCGACAGCT
>JBKJNS010000374.1:0-2608 GCA_046593455.1 Chitinophagales bacterium
CATAAAGGCCGCTTGAACCGGCAACCACTACAATACCGAGCGGCGTAATTTTTTCCCATAGGATGTTTTCACCAATGGCAATTTTCCAAACAGGAGTTTGCTGTGCAAATAAATAAGTTGTTGTAAAAAAGAGAAGGAGGAGTAAGAGTTTTGATTTCATAAAAATGTTTTGGGTTTTAATTGAAAGCCCCACCGTTTTCTAAAATGATGCCAGCTATTTTTACAAGTATAAGAATAAAATTTTTTTGGGAAAGGAAAATTAATTCTGCTAATTGCATTTAGCTATCATATTAGTAACCCAATCTGCACCCCAATGCGGAAGAAGAATTTCATTTTGAGCAGCCTTATATTTTTCATCTGCAATTAAAAACCAATGCAAGGCATTTTTTTTCCCGCCACCAAATAATTCAGGAGTATAAAAAAGGCCCGCTGCTTTTAAATAGTAAGCGCGCGGATTTTCGGGATTCAGTTCAATTGATTTTGATAAGAGGTTATTTAATGTTGAGTTATTAAATAAAGCCCGCGATCTGGGTGCAACTGATATATACATCTGCAATGCAAATGCTTTCATTGCAATTACTTCTGAATTGTCAGGCTCAAGTTTGCATGCAGCATCAATCATAATCTTCCCGCTTTCAAAATATTTATCCTTAGTTGATTTATCGCTTTCCATAGTACCAAGCATTACATAGGTGAATGAAGCATAGTAATAGGGGAGCCACTTATCCTTTTCAAAAAAAGCAATAGTTTCAAAAGCCCTGGCTGCACTTATATAGGATGGAGTAGAAAAATTTGAGTCAATTAAATTAATGCATTGCAACATTGAAGTTTCATAGTTGTAGTTCTGTGCGAAAGACAATTTAGCATTCAACAACAAAAACATCGAAAGAGAAACAATTCTTAATTGCGGGTGCATTTTAAAATCCACTTCATAGATGCGGTAAAGATATTTTTTGATTGTGTTTGCAGGAAATAATTAACCGATTATTGTGAAAGTATGAATTATTCAAACCATGTAATTCGATTGGTTTGTATTTTTACAATGTAATCTATTGATTGATTTTTTTTTGAAACTACGATTTAGTTTAAACACCGTTTTATGGAATGGATTTTTTTTGCGCTCGCAGCCGCCCTTTATATCTACCGATTTATTTCAAAAACAAATAAGGCAGCAGCAGAAGAAGCTGAAAGAAGAAAAAGGATAAATGATGAAACAGGGAAGTCAATAGCTGAATTGCCGGAAGAGAGAGCAAAGACACCTGAAGAAGTGCTGGCTGAAGTTTTTAAAAATTTCGAAACCAAAACAAAACCATTTGCTCAACAGGCAAAACCTGTAACTGCTAAAAACAATCCTTACACTCGCCAAACAACTGCAAACACGGTTACAAAGCCAATTCAAAAACCTTTTGTTGCAAAGAAAAGGGAGCCTGTTCCTTTCCTTACCAATGATTATAGTGCTGAATCAATTTCGCCGGAAGGAACTCCATCACACATGATGGAAGATTACATTAAGAAAAGTGAACTTACAGATGGCTATTCACTAAATTCACATAAGAGTGAACTTAGAAAAAATTTTAACCTTAGGCAGGCTGTGATTGCTAATGTTATCCTTACCAGACCTGAGTGGTAATGAATTTGATTTAGCTCTTGATTATTTTTTGAGTGTAAATATTTTCTCCGGCAATTACTTTCAGAAAATAAATTCCACTGCTTAGAAAATTAACATTCAGGGATATTTTATTTTTTGCCTGCAATACTTTTTCTCCCATTGAGTTAAAGATTTCAATATTAAAATCGCCATTGCTTTTTTGTGGCAATGAAAAGTTGAGTTGATCAGTAACAGGATTTGGGAAAATTTGCAGGGCATTATCTAAACTCAATTCATTCACGCTAACTAATTCACACAAAGAAGGATCAGTTGGATTCAATTCAATTTCATTTCCCGGAGTTAAAACTTTTCCATCAAAAGCGCTGTAATCAGTAGCATAAAATTCACAGCGAAATACAAGATTGTTAAAAGCATTGGAACCTTGTGTTGCAATTCCATTAATTCCAACTGGATTCAAGTATTCCCAAACCTGATTCTCATCGCTGTTGATTTCAAAAAAATCTCCGCTTGGTCCCACACAAATTACAAATGAACCATTTGCTAAAGGATTAACACCTGAAATATTTTGTCCATAGAAATCAGTTTTTACCGGCGCAGTATAACTCCAGAAAGCAGAAGACGGCGCATAAGCATTTGATCCATCTATAGAATAATTTCCATTGGCATCTACCGGTGTTTCAATAATGTCGATTGAAGAATAAGTTCCATCGGGTCTTCCCATTCCATTGTTAAACACAATTACTTCTCCTGCGTTAGGAACACCTTGTGGAATAAACTGAACATTGTGCTGGCCATAAAGTTTTTTATCTGAAGTAGTTCCTCTGTCATAGGCAACAGGGTTTCCCCATCTGTATAAAAGATCGCCACCCTTTTCATGAGTTCCTCCTAGGTGGGTAGCTGCTTCGGTAGTTGTTGTCGAATGATCAATGATGTAAAACTCATTGTTGTTGTGCGAGCTTAAAATAATTTGATCGAGTTCGGGATTGTAATCAAGCGCAT
>JBKJNS010000487.1:0-2542 GCA_046593455.1 Chitinophagales bacterium
TTTTGTGTGCAGCCCTGCAATTCATTTCCTCCTTTTCCGCCAGAAGAATAATTGCTGCCACCCCCTCCTCCAGTGTTATGTTTGTTTCCTCCGCCGCCACCATTTGCAAGTTTCCCCCTGCCTCCCATTTTCACTGAACTTACAGTAGCAATACCCTCCCCTTTTTCAGCACCGCCAACACTCCAAGAACTACCGCCTTGATACAAATCATAGTAGTAACCGCTGATGTTGTTGTTGCCGCAGCCGCCATCCGGATTGTTTGAAATAGTACCACCGCGAAAACCTTTTCCTGAAGCTTCAATGTCGGCGTGGAGGATTAACGAATCCGAAACAAAAAATATCAGCACACCACCAGTAAGCCCATTCCAATCTTGAGCCTTAAGTGTCGCTGTAACATCTGCATCACTATAGTAAGGCACCTTGATCAGTTGTACAAATCCCGAAGGTGTATATGAGTTTTGAAGTTCACCCGAGATGGTTATTTCATTTCCCGAAATAGAAAATACGCTCGTAATTTCATAGTTGCCTGCATTCCCGAAATCGGTTACATCGCCAAATGTAGAAGTGTTGGAAGAATCGATGGTAGCGCCCTTCATTTGAATAATCATCACCGTATCACCAATAGCAAAGCTGCTTGCATCACTCACGTTTATCTTATCGTTGCAGCCCGCAGTATCAATGGATGTAACAGGGGTGTAGCTGTTGATGATGCCACTGATGGCAACTGGCTGGCAAAAGGAAGTTTGAGAATTCGCGAGCATCAGCAAAAGAAGGAATGGATAAAGATTGCGATTCATAAAAGAAAGTTTATGATACAAAGATAAATAATTTAGCATACCGGATACTTATTAAAAATCACAATTAAGGTGACTTCAAATTTATAATTTCCGAAGGCCGATAATTTTTTTGAATTGCTTTCTGAATTTCAAAACCGCTTCCTTCTTAATTTCTTTTTAGGAATGTATCTTCGCCTTCTTCAAAAAAAATATTTTTCTAAAAATAAATTCATTTCAAACACATGAAAAAAATAGGAATTCTCTTCGGCATGGAACGCAGTTTTCCCGAAGCATTTATTGAAAGAGTGAACTCAAAAAATATCACCGGCATTACTGCCGAAGCGGTTCGGATTGATAAAGCACCGCAGGCATTTGCCACAGGATATGATGTGATGATCGACCGCATCTCGCACGATGTTCCTTTCTACCGCGCCTACTTAAAGAACGCCGCTATTATGGGAACAGCAGTAATCAACAATCCGTTTTGGTGGAGCGCCGATGATAAATTTTTTAATAATTGCCTCGCAATAAAATTAGGTGTGCCTGTTCCAAAGACAGTGATTCTTCCTTCGCACGATCACCCCGATGATACTTCGGCAGATTCATTTTCCAACCTTGCGTCGCCACTTGATTGGGAAGGCATGCTCGGCTACATTGGTTTTCCTGCTTACATGAAACCCTATGCAGGCGGAGGATGGAAGAACGTTTATAAACTGCTTGACTCTGAAGAATTATTTGCCAAGCATGCAGAAACCGGCAAGCTCGTGATGATGCTGCAGGAAGAAATTGTTTTTGATGCCTACTTCCGTTGCTATTGTGTTGGCGGCAAGCATGTGCGCATAATGCATTATGAACCACGCAATCCGCATCACTTGCGTTATGTAGCCAATCACAATGTATCACAGGAAGTGTTGAACACTATCACTGATTATGTGATCAAATTAAATGAGGCATTGGGTTATGATTTGAATACTGTTGAGTTTGCCATTCGTGATGGAATTCCCTATGCAATTGATTTCTGCAATCCTGTTCCTGATGCCGATAAAAATTCTGTTGGCGAAGAAAATTTTGAATGGGTAGTGGAGCACATGGCAAACCTTGCAATTGAAAGAGCACAACTGCATAAAGAAGGTGCTGACAATCTTACATGGGGAAGTTACATGATGAATGCAACGCAGGGAATAGGATTTAAATAATCAGATTTATTTTTCAGAACAAGCGAACAATTGAACATTTGAACATTCGAAATCAGAATCTTTTTGCTTCTGCTTTTTTACTTCGGTAATTTGAATACGCTTAATTCAAATCTTATGAGCAACAAACTTTTTACCATCGGCATTGAAGAAGAATTCATGATCATTGATCCCGTTACCCGTGAGCTTGTATCGCACATGCATCAGGTAGTTGAAGGTGGAAAAACACAACTCGCCGAGCAGGTGAAAGCAGAAATGCACAAGGCAGTAGTGGAAGTTGGAACCAACATTTGTCATGATGTAAAAGAGGCGCGCGCCGAGGTAAAAAAACTTCGCAGCATCATCAGCGATATTGCAAGAAATCAAAATTGCCTCATAGGCGCAGCAGGTGCACATCCATTTTCACGCTGGCAAGATGCAATGATCACCGATCACCCGCATTACCATGACATCGTTGACAAAATGCAGGATGCCGCACGCAGCAATTTGATTTTTGGTTTGCATGTGCATGTTGGAATTGATAATCGCCAGACAGGCGTAGCGATCATGAATACGGTTCGCTATTTCCTGCCG
>JBKJNS010000510.1:0-4464 GCA_046593455.1 Chitinophagales bacterium
CATCAGTGCCTTTGTAATTATCAATGATGCTTTGCAAAGTTGATTTTGCCTGAAAGAAATCTTGCTGAGAATTATAAATGTCGGCAAGCAGCAAATAAGATTTTGCAATCCAGTAATTATTACTTGGTTTTTGTTTGATCACACTCCACGACTGATCCTCTGCTTTTTTTAATTCATTCCTCTTAAAAAATATTTCTGCCATTCTATAACCTGACTCTGCACCTATAACTGAAGTGTTTGTTTTCGACACGATAGAAAATTCTGTAAATGCTTTATCAAAATCATTTAAAGCAAATGCACTCTTCGCTAAATAGAAATGTGCTTCGAGTTGATCTTCATTACCGGCATTGCTTAATGACAAGATCGTAGTTGCTGCACTTGCCGAATTATCAAACTTGTTTAAATAATAAGCACTGTACATCATTCCTTTTGCAGCTTCAAGTGCACTTGATCTTAATTCTGCCGAAGTACTCACACGCTGATAGTATTCGTAAGCTTTTGAATAATCTTTCTTCTCTACATAGTTGATGCGTGCAGCTTGCAAAATTGCTTTTTCCGAAAACCGGTTCTGTGGTTGATCTGCTACAAACTCATAATCATCAAGAGCTTCATCAAAATCATTTTTCCTGAACAAACATTCTCCTCTGTAAAAATGAGCAAACACAACAAAGGTTCCTTTGGGAAATGATAAAAGATAGTTTCCAAATTCAGGAATTGCTTTGTCGCAATCACCTTTCGAATATTTAAGTTCAGCAGCCAGATAAACAACTGAATCTTTAACAGCATCGCTCACATTAACATCAGGCATACTTGAAACAAAATTTAAATATCCTTGTGCATCACCTGCATCTGTATAAATTTCACGAACACCATTAAGTGCCTCTTTACCCTCTGCTGTTTTAGGATAGCGGGAAATCACCCATTTGTATTCTTCAATTGCTTTCTCATTGTTGTCAAGATTGAAATAAATCAAACCCAGTTTTAAGTGTGAGCGAACCGCGTAGCTTCCTGCTGAGAATTTTGTGGTGATTTGTTTGAATGCCTGTGCTGCATCCTGATATGCAGGAACTGTTAAGTAAGACACACCCAATTCATAATATGCATCATCAAGGTAAATGCTCGAAGGGAATTCTGAAACAATTCTGCTTAATGAAGAAATTTTATCTGTTGTTTTATTCTGCAACCCTTGAATCATTGCTGTTTGATAGAGTGCATAATCGCTTCCATTCAATTTTTTATCAATAACGAATGCATAATCATTTGCCGCTGATGAATAGTTTTTAAGAATGAATTCGCAATCTCCTTTTCTTAATGCGGCATCAGAAAATATTTTTTTTTCCTGCGCATCAGTAGTACCCGCCAAACTTTTGCGCACCTTTAAAAAACTTGAGTTTGCTTTTTCATAACTTTCATTTTTCAAATAACAATACCCCAAAGTGTATTGTGAATTAGTGGCTGAAACATTTACAGGTAATGAAATCTTGCTTGAATTAAGGTCGAGAAAATGCTCATGATTTAGAATTGCAGCATCATACTTCTTCCTATTGTAATCAGCCTCTCCTTTCCAGAAATATGCTGCTGCCTGCAACCCCGCATCAATCGGGTTCTTAAGAGATTCATCAAGCAATTGATCGGCTTCTGTATAATTCTTTTCATTAAATAATTCGGTCGCCCTGCCAAACGAAACTTTTTGATACGCTCTTCTTACATCTGAACTTTTTGATGAAATGGTTCTGATTATTTCAAGCGCATCGCGATAATTATTAGTACTTACAAATTCCCTGGATAAATACTTTTTTGCTTCTTCGACATAAACCGACTTTGGAGATCCTTGAATAAATTTTTGTAATGACTTAATTGCCACATCATGATAATTAAGCTCGTGAGATAATTTTGCATACTGAAAAGAAGACTGCTCTTTTATAAAAAGATCATCATTCATTTGTGATGCATAATCAAATGCAAGTCTTGCATCATTCTTCTTTCCGGTTTGCAAATAGCAATCACCAAGTAGATACAAGGCATTCTGCCCTATGGAATCATTTAAAGATGTTAATTGCTTTAGTGAAATTATTGCATCCTCATATTGCTTTGCCTTATACTGGCAAACTCCAATTTGATAATAATCTTCTTTCGAAATTTTTGAGGTGCCGCTTTCATAAGCCGCGAAATAAGGAAGTGCTTTTTCATATTGCCCCTTTTCAAAATAAGACTTACCGAGCAACTGATTTAATTCGGTTTTGTAAGGTGTTGCGGTGGAAACTATTGTTAAGGCATCTGCAATAGCAAGATCATAATTCTGCTGCATAAAATTAATGTTCGCCATGTAATATGGAACCACACTACTGTACAACTCTGATTGGGCGGCAATTTTAAATGCAGAGGTTGCACTCTTTAAATCATTCTGCTTATATGCCACATATCCATAGTAATAGTTGGAAGGAAAATAATAATCGCCCTTCTCGTTTTTTAATTCAGCAAAAAAAGGTTTTGCTTTTGCAAAATCTTTTTTGAAAAAATAATTAACTCCGCTTTCAAATTTATACTGCAATAATTCTTCAGCACTCAAATCATTTACATCAACTTTTTTTAACCACGTAAGTGATTTGTCGTACTTCTTATTTTGAAAATAAATATCAGCCAATTGAAAATATGCCCGGCGGGTTGTTGGGTTTGTTTCATAATCATTCACCAAATCAATAAATAATTGTTCGGCATCGGGGCGATTCAGTTGTTTGCTGCAAAACGCATTGTAGTAAAGAGAATTAATGAGCAATTGATGGTTTGCTGATTCATCACCTTTTTGTATTCGCGTAATTGATGTTTCAAACTGCTCTTTTGCAGAAGAATATTTTTCTTGTTGCAGTAATTCAATTCCTTTCTTAAAATCTGCATCAACATCGGTATAAACAGATTGCTGTTGCGCAGTTGCATGCATTGAAAATGCAAGCAACAGGTTAATCAAAAATCCTCTCTTCATTCTTTTCATATTCAAGTGCTCAAAAATCTTTTGTTATTCCTTGTTTACAGTGGTAAATGCTTAAATGATATACACATGCTTTTATGTAGGTGTACAATGAAGCAGCATTAAAAAGCAATAATGTTGAAGTAGAAAATAGTATATAGTGCGAAGATGATTTCCCGCAATAACGCTTTGATATAACTCAAAGTATAAAAATTATTTAGAAAGTAAATGAAGCACCAACACTTGGAAGTATTGGCAACTGGTTTACGCGCTCATACCTTACGCGGTCGAAGTAAAAAATATTTGCTCGGTTGTATACGTTTATTACACTAACATTTATTTCGAGATCAGAATTTTCTGAGACATGAATTATTTTCTTTACCGCAAGATCAAGACGATGGTAATAAGGAAGCCTTCCTGAATTTAAACTATCATCATATAAAATTCCAAGACTGCCGTTCTGCGTGGTGTATGATGTATTAATGCCGTTTAAGAAATTAACTTGCTCATAAAATCCTTGTGTGAGTGTGAAAGGAAATCCTGAACCAAAATTCCACCTCACATCAAATTCCCAACTCGCATCTTCACCCCAATTATAAGATGCAACAATATTCAAATTATGTCTGCGATCATAATGAGGCGGATAAACCTGCTCACCATTATTCCTAGTTACAAAACCGAGTGAATAAGCAAACCATAAATAATATCTCTTGTAATTATACTTTGCTAAAAAATCAATTCCATAAGCTTTTCCTGTTTCAATCTGATAGTCGGGATCGCTGGGTAATACCTTTTCCCTGTTGAGGCTGATAAGCTGCGTAAAGCTTTTCCAGTAAGGTTCCAAAGTAAGCTCAAGGTTTTTATTTATATCAACCTCTGCTCCTACTACTGCCTGAATTGCTGTTTGCAAATTGCTTGCTGTAGGTTCTCCATTAATATTATTGAGTGTACCATCGGGTGCAGTCAGGTAACCTGTAAAAAGATTCACCACATCCTGATCTGATTTTGTACTGATAAAATTTTGTGAGTATAAACCGGTTGCGCCTTTTAAGCGAATGTGATCACTCAAATTATATTTGAGTGATATTCTTGGCTCGGGAGAAAAAACCGGTAACGATGCATAATACTGCAAGCGCAAACTTGGTTCAAGAATCAGCTTCTCATTCAAAATGTACTTGAGAACAATATAGCCACTGAACTCAGTTGTGTTGTCGTCTTCTTGTATAATAAGTCCCAGTGAATTAAAGAACTTAAGATGCGTTCTGAATCCTCCGATGTCGAAACCATATTTAACATTTCCGTGTGGAATGAAATAGGTAAAATCTGTGCTGAGATCGAATCCTCCAATACTGCTCTCACACGGTTTACCATCTGCTTCTGTTAAAACAATACTGTAGTTTGAATAAGTGAGGTTGCCACCGATTAAAACTTTTGAACCCGAAGGCACAAGATTAAAATTAGCGCCAAAGCCATATTGATTCCAATCGAAATTAGAAACC
>JBKJNS010000069.1:0-15578 GCA_046593455.1 Chitinophagales bacterium
ATATTTTTGAAGCGGATTTAATTGAAAAAGAAAAAGTGCATATTATTTTTCAATTTCTTTTTTAGGTGTGCCGCGTTCCATTTCACCTTCTTCTTCATGTTTCTTTTCATCTTTCACCCAAGCTGCATTTTGATCGATGTAAAAATTCTTTTCACCATTGCTAACTCTTGCAATTCCTTCTTTAAAGAAAAATGCATCCTGATATTGAAATGAAATTTTTATTGCGCCGGTGTTGTCTATAAATCCCCATAATTCTTTTTTCACTGCTGCCAATCCCTCAGAGAAATTTCTTGCATCATTATATATCAAAGGAATAATTGCTTCGCCTTTAGAATTAATAAAGCCAAACATTCCATCACGCTGAACTCTCGCCATTCCGTTACTAAAATCATCAGCAAACTGATAAATTGGTTGAATGCTCCATTCTCCTTTGTAATTGATATAGCCATTCTTTCCTTCAATGGCAACACGTGCAAGCCCGCCAAAAAATTGTGAAGCATCATCAAACTTTAGTGGTATAGCAACTTCACCTTTCTCATTGAGGTAGCCTCGCTTTCTTCCTTCCATTACAATTGCAAAGCCTTCCTGAAATTCGCTGCCTGCATCATACCTGGCTTCAACTAAAATTTTTCCCGAAGCATCTTTGTAGCCGACTTTTGCTTTTGAATAAAAACGTGTGGGTGCTTGAGAAAATGAATTTGTGATTGCAATGAATAATAGCAGAGTAGTAAGAATGTGTTTCATGTCAATTGATTTAATTTTTAAGTAAATTTTAGAAGATTAAGGTAAGTATAACTTTTTATTGAAATAAAAAAATTTATCCTCATGTAATATTAGTAAATTATGGCTTGGTAATTTTAAAAACTACGTTATTGTTTATGCAAACTTAATCTTTAGAAAAATTTATTTTCTCTCAGGAGGAAGTGCTTCAATATTTAGTTCATCTTGATCCTTTTGCTTTTTGCGGTCGTGTTTCTTTTGTTTCTCGGGATCTTTAAATAATTCTTTAAGCGTATCAAACTCGCGGGTGTATTGCAAAGCAACTCCATTCTTGGTTTTATTTCTTTCGTCAATAACATCATAGTTGCTTTCACTAAAAACTTTGCCCGATACTCGACCATCGGGTGTTATTTTATATTCAACTGCAAAATCACCTGCAATGCCTGAAGAGGTTTGGCTTGTTTCGCCGCCCGAACCACCGAAGTCAAAATTGCCGCCCACATCTACTATCAGCCGATCATTCAAAAATCTTTTAGTGAGTTCAACCTGTAATTCATTTCTCTTCACTAAACTTGTGGGGTCGGCTGAATTGATGGTGGTTTCATACGATTGGTAGTTTACATTAAAATCTACATCATCCCGTATCTGCGATGCCAGTCGACTTACCTGATTAGTTAAAAATTCACTGATGCTGTTGTTGACTTCAGTTCCAATACTTTGTTCACCTAAGCCCGATTGCTGTGGAAGAAAATGGCCAAGTACTAAAATTCCAAACACCTGCTTGTTCATTTCCTGCTCATCTTGTTTTACTCTCAGCAACTGAACATTTGCAAGACTGCTTCCGGTTGTTTCTTCAGGAAGTTTTATATCAAAGGAAATTTCGGGAGTAAATAGTGAGCCGTTGAGTTTAAGATAAAGGTCAACTTTCTTTCGCTGTTTTAATTCTTTGATTTCGCCATCTGTAAGCACCACAGTTCCCTGTACTAATTCATATAGAGAAGCTCTTGTAGAATAAATTGCTGAAATATTAATTTGCGCATCATAGGGATTTCCCGTCCATACAATGGTTCCGCCTTTTTCAACTGTAAAATATTTGTTTAAGAAATTGAGCTGTGTAAATAAGTAGTTACCTTTTTCAATTGTAAAGCCACCGTACATATTGAATTCTCCTTTGTTATCAATTTCCATTTTAATATTTCCGTTGCCGCTGCCTTTAATAATGTCGCCCGATTTTTCATCAAAAATTATTTCAATAACTGCTTCGGGTGTTAACTCAAGATTAAGATTCATCGTTAACCCTTCAATTGATTTTAATGTTTGCTGCGGTGCAATCATTAGTTGCTGACTCTTGTCAATGTATTTTATAAATGAATTTTTGTTGAGTGAAGTTGATGAGTAAACCGGAATGCTTATATAAGTTCCTTTTAAAGATTTTACTGTTGCACGAATTTCCATTGCGTCAACAGGCCCAATAAATCGGATGATGCCCGAGGCATAGGCAGTACCGTAAAAGGAAGAATCATCTTTCGCAGTTGTTTTTAGGGCCATAAATCTTTTTGTATTCATTGACACATCCATACTAAAATCGCTGAGATGATCATGAAGTATTCTGCCGGTTGCGCGGGAAGAGTCATTGTACTCATCAAATAAGGTAAGTGATCCCAGTTCGATACTGACCTCATCAAAATGAATCGGTTGATTGTAACACCGGTAGGTTGTTTTTAAATATTCTACAGTTGTAGTTAATGAGTTGATCATTAAATCGCCTGTTAACAGCGGGGCATCGGGATTTCCGTCAATTACAAGGTTGCCTGTTGTTGTGCCACTTGTATTTGAAATCATACCTTCGAAGAATAATGATTGCATTAAAAGAAGATTTGCTTTTCTAATATTCAAATCAAGATGCAGTTGATCTGTTTCTCTTCTGGGATAATACAATCCGCTTACACTTACGTCATAATCGGCATCTGTTAATTGTGCTTCAAGTATGAGCCTGTCATCTTCAGGTATGTAGTTAATTTCAGCAGTCGCTAATTTTATTTTCACTTCATTCAGCCCTAAATCTCTTATGTCGGCATTGGCAGAAATTCTGGGGGAGTTAAAAATATTTAATACCGTTGCAGTGCCACTTGCATTACCGCTTAATTTCATTCCGCTTAATCCAAGCAGTTCGTGAAAATCAAGAATTGGAATGCTGTTAAAATCGAATTGCAGGTTGGTTGCTTTAACACGAAGGTTAACGTTGGTAATCTTAAGATTGCGCTCTTCATTATTCAAAATAAAATCTTTAAAAATTAATCTTTCATCAGCGTAAGTGATGAGGTTGTTTTCTGATACATGCCAGTCTCGTCTGTTAAGAATAATATCTGAAGGAAGAATGTGCATGCTAATTTGATTTGCAGCGCCGGTAATGGATGAAATAAGATTGAGGTAGTTGCGGCCATCGGGGCTTGCACCATGCAGGCCTAAGAATATTGTTTTGTTATTTAGTACTGCATTGAAATGGGGCTCTGTAATAAGTATGGAGTCGCTTACATGTATGCTATTAGAACCTGCGAAAAGTATAAGCGAATCATTTCGGGTAATGGAAGCAACAGTGATTTCGCCCAAATAAATATTCTGGTAAAAGCAGGAAGCTGCTTTTCCGTTAAAATTAATTTCATGATTGGAGGAACTAAAGTGACCTGTGATTGATGTTGAATCAAAAGATGAAACAGATGGAATAAAAAAATGAACAGTTTTATCGAGATTCTTTAAATCGATTGAAAATTTAAATTCATCATTTGATTCTGAAGCTGAAAAATAATCTGGTAATGCAGGAAAGTAATAATCAATAACTCCAAAAACTGTTGCGGGCAATTTTATGATTGAGTAATCACCTTCAATATTTATTTGGCCATTGGGTGAATTTAATAGCAGTTCTTTTGAGGCGCTTCCTTTCGGTTTCGAAATTGAAAGTGTTAGAAAACTTATTGGCAAGCTATCATTTCCTTTTATAAAAAGAATATCAGTGGCATTTATATCTCCTTTTATGTCATCAATATTTTTCCCTTTCATTTTTAAATCAACCTTTGCCGACATGATGTATTCCTCAGAAGTAAAGTTGAGCCGCTTAAAGTTCGCACTATCAATTTCTGCAGTAAAATCGTAAAATGGTAGCTGTTCACTCATGTCAACCAATCCTGAAAAATTGAGTTTAATATTATCATCATTTGCCACAACAGTTCCTTTAAATACTTTACCAATTAAATCACCATCAACTTTTATATTTTGGTAGGTATAATCATTGAACGAAAACTTTCCGAAGTTGCCATTCAATTTTGCAACAACATTTTCAATACTTAATCCATTGCCTGTAACATTCATTACAAAAGCAATTTCTCCAAAGAGGGAATCCTGTGAAATAAGCTTACCTAAATTAAATCCTGTAGTTGAAAGATTGCCGGAGTAAGAAGCCGATTGAATATCATTCTTAAACTTCATGTTAAGATCCGAACTCAAATTTCCTAAATCAGAATTGAAATCTCCGTACGCAACAAAGTCATTGACAAAGCCACTGAAATTCCCTGAGAAAGAAATCTTGCCCGCGCGATAAACCTCTTGAGGAATTGTTGCTTTGGGAATAAATCTTTTGATGTCGGCAGCATTGGTAACAAGTTTTCTTATTTTAAAATCAATAAAAGTTTCTTCAATATCGGGCAGCCCTTTCATCTCAATATTGCCATCAAATTTTGTAGCGTTGCCGGCTTGAAGAAAAAGGTTTTTACCTTTAATGTTATCAAGTGCCCCTTGAATTTTACCGTCAGCAATTACCTTTTCATTAATGCCTTGTATGCCCGGAATAAAATAGGCAACATCTTTTAAATCAATTGTTGATTGTTTTAAATTGAGTTTTAGAACAAGGTCTTCATTTATATTTAAGAAAGCATGAAAATTGAAATAGTTCATTGCGAAATAATCAGTAATCTTAGAGTTGGGAGTTTCAATTTTCAAATTTGAAATGGAGGCTTCGAAGGGAGTAACTTTACCTTCACCTTCAAGATGGTTCAATATAAAACCACATTTTTCAGTTGCACTTAAATTTGAAAACCGGCCTTTGATGGTATCATTAATCATTGATCCGTTTTCAATATTCATATTTAAATGCGTGTATGACTGATGCGCCGGATCAAATATTTCGGGATCCGCTTTTTCATTCTCATCATCATAAGTAAAATTTGCTTCTTTGAATTCGAGAGATGAAACAAAAAGCTGGAGCGGTTGCGTATTAATATGAACAACTACCGTATCCGGAAACGGGAATGATGAAGTATCAGGTTCATTATTGGGCAATTTCGTAATTCTCAAATCAGGGCGATCAAATAAAATTTTTTTCAACTCAATTTTTTGTCTCTGCAAGTCAAGTTCTTTAACATCAATTTGTAAAAGAGGGAGTAAAAAATTTAGCTTCGTTGTATTCCATTCATCTAAAAAAACAAAGTGGCATTGATTGAGTTTTACCTGACTTAATTCCAGCTTAACAGTTGAAGGAGTTGTGCTTGATGTAGTATCACTGCTTGCAAAGGCATCTACTATAAACTGAAAATTGTAGTCGCCGCCATCAAGCGGGCGATGTAAAAAAATCGAAGAGTTATCTAAAAAAATATAGTCGACCACATACCTGTTATTTATAAGGCTTAATAGTTTTAATCTCGCCTCAATTTTACCTGCAGAAAGTAGCGTGTCTTTATTGAGATCGGTAATTAAAATATCTTTAAGTATAACGGAATGAAAAAAACTGATTTCTACACTACCGATTTTAATCTGATTCTTTAATTTTTTTGATAAGTAGTCAGTAGCTTCTTTTGCAACTTTAGTTTGAAATGCAGGATCTTTGATCTTATAAACAACATAGCCGATCAATATCAGGATGATTCCAAATACGATCAATAGAATATTTGCAATTTTCTTAAATGCGCTCAAACCTTCAATAGTTAAGGGTTTCAGAGGTGGTCAAAGTTACTTCTTATTTTTGCAAACATCTTGCCGCAGTTTATGCCAGTAAACATTCTTGCTATTGAATCTTCTTGTGACGAAACTGCTGCAGCAGTTATCAAGGATGGCAAGATACTTTCAAATATAATTGCATCGCAACAAGAACACGATATGTATGGGGGAGTAGTACCTGAATTGGCAAGCAGGGTTCATGTTAAAAAAATTATTCCTGTTGTTCACGAAGCTCTTTTAAAAGCAGATGTAACAACGGATAGACTGTCGGCCATTGCATTTACAGAAGGCCCGGGATTAATTGGTTCCTTAATGGTTGGTAGTTCATTTGCCAAAGCAATGGCAATGGCTCTAAATGTTCCTGTTATTGGAGTTCATCATATGCAGGCGCACATTCACGCACATTTTATTTCGAATAGTATTCCTGCTTTCCCATTTTTATGCCTTACTGTTTCAG
This sequence comes from Chitinophagales bacterium, assembly GCA_046593455.1. Taxonomy (GTDB): domain Bacteria; phylum Bacteroidota; class Bacteroidia; order Chitinophagales; family UBA10324; genus JAJAYG01. Next base: position 6,164 of record JBKJNS010000069.1, read on the forward strand.
GTGGCCATACTCAGATTGTTTTGGTAAAAGGATATCTTGAAATGAAAATCGTTGGTGAAACCATTGATGATGCCGCCGGAGAAGCTTTTGATAAAACAGCTAAGCTTTTAAAATTGCCGTATCCTGGTGGACCGCTGATTGATCAATACGCAAAACTTGGTAACGCAAATGCATTTGATTTTCCAGAACCTATAATCAAGGATTTTAATTTTAGTTTTTCAGGACTCAAAACTTCAATTTTATATTTTCTGAAAGAGAAGGAAAAGGAGAACAAGAATTTTATTCAAGAACGGCGAAATGATATTTGCGCATCGGTACAGAGCAGAATAGTTTCGATATTGTTAAACAAACTGAAACGAGCTGCTGAAGAATTTGAGGTCAAAGAAATTGCTTTGGCCGGTGGTGTAGCATCCAATTCTTCGCTGAGAAATGAAGCTCAGAAAATCGGGGATAAAGAAGGGTGGAATCTCTATTTACCGCTGTATGAATTTTGCACCGATAATGCAGCAATGATTGCTTCAGTAGCTTATCATAAGTATTTAGAAAACAAATTTGATACTCTTGCAATCGCACCACAACCAAGAATGGTTTGGTAATTCAGCTTGATGGATTTGTATTAGTTGCTTCAATCATAGTAGTTAAATTTGCAGCCTTAAAATAAATCATGAATTATGAATGATAACATTAAAACGCTTTGTCTTGTAGTAATTACTATCTCCGTTTTTATTATGACGGTAATCGATATTTTAACTTTAGTTGAAAAAAGGAATCAGAACCAAATGACTGTTCCACAAATAAATCTTAATGACCGGGTTCCGGCATTAACAGGCAACGCTGACAAGAATGCTCCAAAGTCAGCTATTTCATTTGAAGAAATGAAATACGATTTCGGAAATTTAAAAGAAGGTGATATTGTTCACCATACTTTTCTTTTCAAAAACAATGGATCCAATCCATTGATTATAACAAATGCAATTGGTTCGTGCGGCTGTACGGTACCAACTTATCCAAAAGAACCAATTGCACCCGGAGAAGACGGAAAAATTGAAGTTCAATTTAACAGCGCAGGAAGAGAAGGATTGCAAAACAAAACAGTAACTGTTACTGCAAATACTGATCCTGCAAACACCGTACTTACGATCACCTCCAACGTGAGCAAATAGCAATGAAGAAGTATTTTTCGCTTATAAAATTCAGCCATACAATTTTTGCATTACCCTTTGCAATGATTGGTTTTTTTCTTGCCGTTTGGCATGATGGATATCCTTTTAGCTGGATAAAATTTTTACTCGTAGTTGCATCAATGATTTTTGCAAGAAGTGCAGCAATGGGTTTCAACAGAATTGTTGATGCGGGGTTTGATGGTGAAAATCCCAGAACTGTAAATCGTGAAATTCCTTCAGGGCTCATTTCAAAAGCAGCTGCAATTTCGTTTGTGAATATTTGTTGTATTGGATTTGTTACTTGCAGTTACTTTATTAATTCCATTTGTTTCTTCCTTTCTCCTGTTGCACTGTTGATTGTACTTGGCTATAGCTATACAAAAAGATTTACGTCCTTATCTCATTTTATTTTAGGCTTGGGATTATCGCTCGCACCAATTGGTGCTTATCTCGCTGTAGCAGGTGAATTCAATTTAGCTCCAGTGGTATTTGGATTAGCTGTCCTTTTCTGGGTTGGCGGCTTTGATATAATATATGCACTTCAGGATACTGCATTTGACAAATCACATAACCTGTTTTCATTGCCATCAAAATGGGGAAACAAAACCTCACTCGGGATTTCAATGATCGTTCATGCAGGAACAATTATCAGCCTTTCTTTTATTGGGATTAAAGATAATTTAGGTATGTGGTATTGGATTGGGCTTTCAATTTTTACTTTGTTGTTGTTCTATCAGCACTCCATTGTTAAATCCAATGACCTAAGCAGAATCAACATCGCATTCTTTACAACAAACGGAATTGCAAGTATTGTATTTTCTGCTTTTGTTCTAATTGATTTATTTCAATAGCATGTCCCGAATTATTGCACTTGATTATGGTTTAAAAAGAACAGGTGTGGCGGTTACTGATCCGTTAAAAATAATTGCAACCTCATTAGAAACAATTGAGTCATCATCATTGTTAAAGTTTCTTGAATTATATTTTTTAAATGAAAAAGTTGAATTATTGATAATTGGAGACCCTAAACATTTAAATAATTCCCCAATGGAATTCAGCAAAAATGTGAATTCAGTGATCAGGGAAATAAATTTAAAGTTTCCTTCCCTTAAAATTATCAGAGTAGATGAAAGGTATAGTTCTAAAATGGCACAACAAGCAATTTTAGAATCAGGAGTAAATAAAAAAAGAAGAAGAGACAAAGCGCTTGTTGACAAAATTAGCGCAGTTATTATTTTGCAGAATTATTTAGAATCAATTCAATAATGGTACTACCGATTATAGCATATGGCGATACGATCCTCAGAAAAAAAGGGGAAGCAATCGATTCAAATTACAATGGATTAAAACAATTAATTGATGACATGTTTGAAACAATGCAAGCCGCAAGCGGAATCGGCTTAGCAGCGCCTCAGGTGGGGCATTCAATTCGGTTGTTTATCGTTGATACTGTTACCGCACTTAAACATTTTGAAGAAGATACAGAGATTGAAAATATTTTTGAAGGAGAAAAAGGAATCAATCAAATATTTATTAACGCAAAAATCTTGAAGAAAGCAGGAGAGAAGTGGGATTATAATGAAGGTTGTTTAAGTATTCCAAAAATTCGTGAAGACATTGTTAGGCATGATGAAGTAACGATTCAGTTTATGGATGAGAATTTTAAAACCCATATAAAAACTTTTGACGGATTGGCCGGCCGAGTGATTCAACATGAATATGATCATATTGAAGGGGTTCTTTTTGTCGACTATCTTAACCCATTGAAGAAAAGGTTAATTAAAAAGAAACTTGATAACATATCCAGGGGAATAGTTAGTGTAGATTATCGAATGAAGTTTCCATTAAAAAAATAAAGAAAAAGAGTGGCGATATTATTTTTTGAACAGCCCCTTATTCAAGGCATCAAAAAATTGCATCCATGCAGTTGGACTTAATATGGTCTGCGGTTGATATTGGCCTTGATAATAATAGGTTGCAGAATAAGCATTTAAAGATTGCTTTGCTATAATATTAGCATCGTGTAAATTCTCTCCTAAAGCCAATAATGTTTGTGGATCTAAATTTTTTCTTGCTCTCTCAAGATCATCTTCTGGAATTGGAATATTAATAAATGCTTGCCTGAATTGTTCCTTCGATAGCCAAGGGTAAACTCTCGCTTCAGGCAGCAACGAAACTTCGGGTTGAAGAAAAACCAATGCCGTAAATGCCTGACCGTTTGCTATATCCGGTACCATCGCAAGTCCGCTCTTGTAGCCAACACTGGATATTTCAATGGTATCACCAATTCGCGCAGCAAATGAAAAGAAACCTTGGTGGTTTGCAATTGTTCCTTGTCTTAACTCTCTATTATAGATGCTTGCAAAGGCGACCGGTGTAGCTGCTGAATCAGTGGACACAACTATTCCGCTGTATTGAATAAGTTTTCTCTCTTGTGCATATGAAATGATTGAGATGAAAACAAAAATGAACAAGAAATAAAATTGAAAAACGCGGAACTTCATCAGGTTTCAAAAGTAGTACAAACGATTTTAACGTTAACGTCGTGAAAGCGAAAAACAGTATACGCTTAAGATACTTTTAGCGCATATACTTTTTCATTGATTGAAAACCCGAAGCAGCCAGAACGAAAAAATACAATCCCATGGGCCAAGCAATAAATGTGACTGCAAGTACGCCTGGAACTCCAAGTTTCTCCTGTGCTGTTAACATGGTTACAAAAGGAGTAAAAAGCAAAATGATACCTAATACCAGAAAAACCATCAATGTACCATAACTATACATGTGTGTATTCTGAAAAAACTTTGTATGGAGAAATTCTTTCATCGTCATTGCAGCATGTTGAGCCGCTCTTGTTCTGGCATAATTAATCCAGTAATAATAAATTTCAGAACCAAGCGGATCAATGTTTGTGTTAAAGTCAGCAAGATAAATCTCATGCGTATTTTTATGAATTAATACTTCATAAGCTTCATTCACCAGTATAAAATTATCAAGTGATGAAGAAGATTTATTCTCACTTGGATGAAACTCACGTGATTTACTGCGGTATGCCCGTTTGATTTCCATCTCACTAGCATCCTTGGGAATTTCTAGAATCTTAAAATAGTCAGGAAGCATAGGCGTTTTTTTTCAAGCGAAAAGGTAAGTATTATTTTTAATGAAAACAAAGACATATTTTTTGATGCACAAAGACTAATGTGGAAAACATTGCCTTGTACAGCATGGGATCATTGTGTTATGAACTTTTAAAAACAATTTTTTAAAAGCAAAAAAGCTAATTATATTCGCCACATGTTGTTAAATTCTTAATGTCAACTTCAATGCCCATTAAGTTTATTCCAACTACCAAGCTAACATTTTAAACCAAAACCAAATTTTATGAAAAACATTTTCAAATTATTACCAATTTTTATAGCACTGTTAATTTTCAGCTATAATAGTAAATCACAAAGCTCAACACGTCCATGGCTAATTGGGTTTGGAGCAAATGCAATTGATTATAATGCAGAAGATTCAATAAGCGATCTTTTCCAAACAGAGAATTGGAATTTCGCTCCTGCAGTTGGTCATCTTACCATTAGTAAATGCTTGAATTCTTCTTTGGCACTTGACCTCCAGTTAGGAGCTGCTCGTGTTACTACCTTAAATGAAGGAGTGACTATAGGAGGCAAGGGTTTCGGAAATGGGCGGCTTGCTCTAAGATATAAGTTTGATAATGGGTACATGATTAAAGAAAATGCCACAATAGCTCCTTACATTTTTATTCTCGCAGGTGCTAGTACTTTAACAGATGATGGTGTTAGACCAAATTTTGGAGGGGGGGGCGGACTAAACATTTGGTTCTGGAAAGATTTCGGAGGGTATGTGCAATCTTCTTATAATTATGCTACTGATGACCAAAGTTATTTAGAACATTCATTAGGTCTTGTTGTTCGCTTCGGGCAAAAAGATACAGATGGTGATGGCATTTCAGATGAAGATGACGGTTGCCCAACTGAAGCAGGACCCGCTTCAACAAATGGATGCCCTGATAAAGATGGTGATGGTGTTGCCGATAAAATGGATGCATGCCCCGATGTTGCTGGTCTTGCAGCATTAAGTGGTTGCCCTGATGCTGATGGTGATGGCATTGCTGATAAAGATGATAAGTGCCCTGCTGAAAAAGGATCAAAAGAATTAATGGGTTGTCCAGATCGTGATGGAGATGGAATCGCAGATAAAGATGACCAGTGTCCAGATCAAAAGGGTTCAAAGGAATATCAAGGTTGCCCTGATACTGATGGTGATGGTATTCCTGATAAAACAGATGCATGCCCAACACAAAAAGGCACTGCAGCTTTAAATGGTTGCCCTGATAAAGATGGTGATGGTGTTGCTGATAATAAAGACCGTTGCCCCGACCAGGCAGGTCCTGCTTCTAATGGTGGTTGCCCCGTTCCTCTAAAAGAAGAAATTGAAAAATTGAAAGTTGCAGCACAGGCAATTCAGTTTGAAACAGGCAGTGATAAAATTCGCACAAATTCTTTCATTACTCTAAACAGCATTGTTGAGATCATGAATAAATATCCACAAACAAATTGGGATATTCAAGGGCATACTGATGATGTTGGAAAGGATGAATACAATCACGACCTCTCACATCGCCGTGCAGCTTCGGTTAAAAATTATTTCATAAGCAAAGGAGTTACTGCCGACAGACTTCAATCAGAAGGTTTTGGTGAAACAAAGCCGATTGCAGATAATAAAACTGCTGCAGGAAGAGCACAAAATCGCAGAACAGAAATTCATTTAATTGAGAAGCAATAATTGTAGCTATTAGGATTATTAAATGGCGGCTCACTTTTGAGCCGCCATTTTTTTGCACTTATCTTTTACTCGTTTAATTTCCTTGCACTTTTAAAACGTAATCTCATAAAGCAAAACCGAATTTATTTAAATGGATTTACTTTCAAAACTTTCACCCGCAGAAACTTTGCTCATTTTAAAACCAGCTTCTACAATGGCAGATCTTATGAAGTTTACACTCATGGATTTGTTAATGAAAGAAGAATTAATGGTATCTGGATACGAATCAAACGAGCTGCTTGGAAAAGCCCGGCTCGGTTTTGCTCGAATTGTGAGGGGAAAAAAATTTAAGTTGAATGAACCTAAACTGCATGAAATGATTTTTCTTTTCCCATTCTACAAAAAGCCGGAATCAAAAATTGTGTTTAAACATCTTTTGCAAATGGCAATGAATACCGCAAAGAGTGAATCAAATTATAAAAACAAGTTGCTGCTTGATGCTATTGATATGAAACCGGTATTTAAAAAAAGTTTGTTGAATAAGATATTTGGGGGAATGATTCTTTCTGAATCAGGGAAAAAATGTCAAAAGGATATCATTACTTATTTTTCTTTTCTCGATAAAGAATTGCCGGCAATGATGAAGAATGAAAAAGAAAAAGCCCAGGAGATATTATTAAAAATAAAAGGGAATGTGTTGTTGCTTAACTCAATTAAATTTGATTTTATTCAAACCATTGGTAAGGAAATTTCAATGATTCAGGATGAACTTGAGGGAGGAGAAGCAGGAACCTGAAATAATTATGCAGCACGTCTTTGAACAACAACTAACATTTCTTCCTCGCTGGTAATAACGCCAGAGTGTAGAATATTTGGTGAAATACTGAAGCAGTCTCCTTTACTAAAGGAAATTTGTTTTCCGTCAATTATCATTTCGCAACTACCAGACAGAACTAATACCACCTCAACTAATCCATCATGTTCCTCATCAGGTAAAACATCTCCTTTATTTCCCCATAGTATAAATGTTGTCCTTTTCTCATTACCGGGTAAATCGAAAGTGCTCAAACCTTGAGCTGTTGTTGACCTTTGAATTTTTTGATCTTCAATATAATTTAACCATTCATCTGCATGTGAATTTCTTGTAAGTAAGGGAGCAGCACCATCATCCTCTGCAGAAATATGATCGAATATCTTTTTCTTTATGTTCAAAAATTTTTCTTCAATCTGTTGAGATGCATATAAACTCAGTGCCTTATTGATATCTTCAATTTCAAGGCGAACATGCGAATCGTTTTGCATTATGTCTTCAACAATTTTATGCTCCATATCCGATGCAATGCCAAGGCAATACAACTCAATAATTCCCGAATTCATTAATTCCTGTGGAGTCATTTTACATTTTAAAATCTCTGCAAAGATAAAAATCTCAAGTGAATTAGAAAATCAGTTTTAAACAATAGCAATTTATTCTGTTCGCGAATTAGTCACCTTTCAAATTAACCTTCCCAAATAAGATTACATCCTCTCACATCGCTGTAATCCATTCTGCCAAGAACTTCAAAAGAATGATCGGCATTAATTCTTCCCACATCCGCTGTTGCAATAAAAGAACAAGAATCAAGATTAGCAAGATCAATAACATTGATTGCTCCCGAAGATTTATTATCTGAAAAATTAAGCGGATCATTTTCATCTCGTAAAAATATTTTCATCCAGGGCGGTGTCTTAAATTTTCCTTCACCAAGAGAATAGGCCTGCGATAGCAACTCCGTCATTCCATACTCACTATAAATATTTTTTAAGTGAAATGAAGTTTTGAGAATGGAATGCAATTCACCGCGGGTAAGTTCTTCTCTTCTCCCTTTCATTCCACCTGTTTCCAAAATGATAGTATTGCTGAGTGGGAATGAAAATTTTTCAGCAAAATCCAGCAGTGCAAATGAAACTCCAATGAGGATTGTTTTTTGTCCCGAGAACTCGGGATGTTTTTCGAGCAATGAAATTCTTTTGAAGAGTTCATCGTGATCGTAAAGAAAGAATCCGTTTTGAGGATGCCCGCTTTTCTTCATCAGCGATTCAACCATATAAACAAGCGACGATCCTTTTCTTTCTAAATAAGAAGGAAGCAAAGCGAGAATGCAATATTGAGTTGCATCTCCAAAAAATTGATCAAAACATTTTTCAAAACTTTCTTTATACAACTTTAAATCATTCACATAATGTTTGCTTGTTTGTTCACTTGTAGTTCCGCTGCTTGAGAAAGTTATTTGCTCATCTTCTTTACCCGAAATTATTTTATGTGTTTTAAAAAACTCAATAGGCAGAAAAGGAATTTCTAAAAGTGATTGAACACTGGTTTCGTTTCTCCCTATAAGATTGCAATACTGATGATAAGTTTTGTTGCTTGAATACTGATAATTGAAAATCTCCAATGCCAATGCTTCGAAATTATTTTCAGTAACCTTGAAAATTTCATTGCGGAGTTGATTGCGAAGCATGGGGTAAAGTTCGTAAGAAAAAATAATTGTCATTCTTTGTAATTGAAGGTGAGAAATTCCGATTATCTCCTGCGACTCCGACATATTTGCCGATAAAAGATTGCTTTAATTCAATGGCAATACTTTTGACATTAGATGCTTTAGATAAAATATTAGAAAATGAATCTCAACAACTTCACAATAAAATCTCAAGAAGCAATTCAAAAAGCGCAAGAGCTTGCTTTTGCCAATCAAAATCCGCAGATAGAAACTTCACACGTTCTAAAAGGACTTTTGCTTGTCGATGAAAACGTAGTGGATTACCTTTTGAAAAAACTCGGTGTAAGAATTGGTGAGATTGAAGGCAAGCTTGATCTTATTCTCAACAAACTCCCGAAAGTTACAGGAGCACAACAAACCTACATGAGCAGCGATTCGCAAAATGTTTTGTTAAAGGCGCAGAGTTTTTTAAAGGAATACAAAGATGAATTTGTTTCTGTTGAACACTTGTTGCTCGCACTGCAAACAGGAAAAGATGATGTTGCAAAGTTGCTTCGTGAATCGGGAGTTAGTGAAAAGGATTTGAAAAAAGCCATCACCGAATTGCGCAAAGGAAAAAAAGTTACCGATCAATCTGCAGAAGGAAATTACAATGCGTTGAATAAGTACGCCAAGAATTTAAATCAATTGGCGCAAGAGGGAAAGTTAGATCCTGTAATCGGCAGAGATGATGAGATTCGCAGAGTGTTACACATTCTTTCGCGCCGAACAAAAAATAATCCCATACTCGTGGGCGAACCCGGTGTTGGTAAAACTGCAATTGCAGAAGGCATTGCACACCGCATTGTGAATGGTGACATTCCTGAAAATTTAAAATCGAAAACCATTTATGCTTTAGATACAGGAGCATTGATTGCAGGTGCAAAATTCAGAGGTGAATTTGAAGAGCGTTTGAAAGCAGTGACCAAAGAAGTAACCGAGAGT
>JBKJNS010000193.1:0-2972 GCA_046593455.1 Chitinophagales bacterium
TTTCAACTTTCCATTTTTTAATTTCATCGCATGGAAAACCGCATCACACAACTCTTCGAAATAAAATATCCCATCATACAGGCAGGAATGATCTGGTGCAGCGGATGGGAACTGGCATCTGCAGTTAGCAATGCAGGCGGATTAGGAATTATAGGATCGGGCTCAATGTATCCGCAAATTTTACAAGAGCATATTCGCAAATGCAAAGCATCCACTGATAAACCGTTTGCAGTAAATGTTCCGCTGCTGTATCCCGATATTGACAAGCACATAAAAATTATTTTGGATGAACAAGTAAAAATTGTTTTCACTTCAGCAGGAAATCCTAAAACATGGGCTTCACTATTAAAAGAACACGGAGTAAAAGTGGTGCACGTAGTCTCCAGTTCGAAGTTTGCGAAGAAGGCAGAAGATGCAGGATGCCATGCTGTTGTTGCAGAAGGTTTTGAAGCAGGCGGACATAACGGAAGAGAAGAAACAACAACGATGGTTTTAGTTCCATTGGTAAAAAATGCAGTCACCATTCCTGTGATTGCCGCGGGCGGAGTCGCAAGCGGCAGCGCCATGCTCGCAGCATTTGCATTGGGAGCAGAGGGTGTGCAGATAGGTACACGCTTCGCAGCAAGCATTGAATCATCGGCGCATGATGCATTCAAACAAAAAATTATTTCGAGTGAAGAAGGTGATACATTATTGGCAATGAAAAAAGTTGTGCCGGTGCGCATGATGCGTAATAAATTTTTTGATGAAATACAGCGGGCCGAAGATCGCGGTGCCACAGCCGATGAGCTCAAACAAATTCTTGGCAGAGCAAGGGCGAAGAAGGGAATGTTTGAAGGCGACCTCGATAATGGTGAATTGGAAATTGGTGAAGTGAGTGCGCAGGTACACGAGATAAAACCGGCAGCTGAAATTGTGGAGGAAATTTGGGAAGAGTTTGTAAAGGGAAAAGAAAAAATAGCACGCTTGAGTATTGGTTAATCATTTCAGTTCCTACTTCCAATCTGATCATTATTTATTGAGAAGTTCCCCTTTAACTTTTTTTTTGCAATTGTTATTTAGATGAAGCGTTTAAATAATTAAATCTTACAAACCCACTACAAACTTCTATGGACAACCTCTCTCTCATTGAACGATTCAATTCATGGGCGCGCCGCTCGGTGATGCTCAAACTCATTTCAATTTGTATTCTTATCCTGCTCCTTCTAATCCCTACATCAATGCTTACATCACTTATCTATGAGCGGCAAGCGCTTCGTGATAGTGCTGTGGAAGAAGTAAGTTCCAAATGGGGTGGCCAACAAGAGATTGGCGGACCTGTGTTGTCAATTCCATATACAGTTATCACCAGAGATTCAAAAGGGAATGAAGAATCATCTATTGCGTATGCACATTTTCTTCCAGAAAATTTACAAATCACAGGATCAATGACTCCTGAAAAACGATACCGTGGAATTTTTATGGTAATGCTTTACAATGCAAAATTGCATGTGACAGGAAAATTTTCTGCGCCCGATCTAGCAGCTTTAAATGTTTCAGAAAGCAACTATCGGTTTCAAGATGCTTCTATTTGTATTGGTATCTCTGACATGAAAGGTATCAATGAAAATATTTCTTTCAAGGTAGCGGATACAGTATATTCATTTCATCCCGGTTTACCCATGCATGATATATTTTCATCTGGCGCCAGCTTCGAATTGCCGATAGATTTAAAATCTTCCTTTGATTTTTCATTTGACCTTAATTTGAACGGAAGCACTTCCATTTCATTTCTTCCATTGGGAAAGGAAACAAAAGTGGAGCTGCAATCTCCCTGGAACAGTCCGAGTTTTGAAGGTTCATTTCTTCCCGACCAACGTGACATCACTGACAAAGGATTTACTGCTTCATGGAAAGTATTGCACCTGAACCGCAACTATCCGCAACAGGGATTGGGAAATTTTATTTCTGAAAATGATCCACAAAATGCTTCACCATTCGGTGTGCGGTTGGTAGTTCCAATTGATGAATATCAAAAAACAAACAGGTCGGTGAAGTATTGCCTGATGTTTATCGTAATCACTTTTATTACTTTCTTTTTTATAGAAGTGCTGAACAAGAAACGAATTCATCCCATCCAATACCTGATTGTTGGCTTATCCATTTGTTTGTTCTACGTACTTCTGCTTTCTATTTCTGAACACTTGAAATTTGATTATGCGTACCTGATTGGCTCTGTAAGTATTTTGGGGTTGATTTCTTTTTACATCTGGAATATTTTCAAGAGTGTTTTTCTCACTACACTTTTTACAATGATCCTTGCTCTGTTATACGGATTCTTTTATTCGCTACTTCAACTGGAAGATTTTGCTTTACTGCTTGGAAGCATTGGCTTATTTGCAATTCTTGCAACCATCATTTACCTCACTCGCAAAATAGACTGGTATTCGATTAGCACTTCAGAAGATGAAGTAAAGAAATAAGTTCCCATGTTTACACAAACATCACTGGCTCAAGCGACCTTGCTCGTTTTTTACGATAACAATTCAGTCACTTTTCCTAAAATCACTTCTGCATTTCCTTCCTCATATAAAATTTGATACACCGCTTCTGCAATGGGAATGCTAACATGGTGCTGCGCATTTACTTCATGCACGCACTTCGCGGCGTAGTAACCTTCGGCCACCATATTCATTTCGAGCAAAGCATTCTTTACAGAATATCCTTTACCGATCATGGCACCCAAAGTTCTGTTGCGGCTAAATTGCGAATAAGCAGTTACCAATAAATCGCCGAGGTAAGCAGAATCTTTTATGTCGCGTGTGATTGGATGTACTGCTTTTAGAAATCTTTCCATCTCTTCAATGCAATTAGAAATTAATACTGCATGAAAATTATCGCCATAACCCAGGCCATGAAAAATTCCGGCAGCAATGGCGTAAATATTTTTCAGCACTGCGCTGTATTCAGTTCCTTCCACATCATCAGAGGTT
>JBKJNS010000111.1:0-5142 GCA_046593455.1 Chitinophagales bacterium
AAAAATTAAATGAATGGAAGCAGATTATTGTAATCAAAAATAAAAATGACAATTAAATGGAAACAATTGACATCATTACTTTCTCCCGCAACCGAGTCTCTCGAAGAGGACTCGGCGTAAATCACTAAACAATTTTGATAGTAAAAAAAATCATGACCATCATAAAAATCCTATAAATCATAGTTCAGACAATTTTTTACCTGCTGTTCTAATTCTGAAAAAACACTTCGAACAACAAGAACAATAGTTGAAGAAGACTTAAGACAAAAAATCATCAACTGAATTTTGCGATCTTTGTGTAGCACAATATGAAAAAGATTTTCTTTCTCTTCATTTCAACCTTAATAACTCTTTTAGCATCCTGCTCTAAGTTTGAAGATGGGCCATGGATTAGTTTTAGAAGTGAAGAAAAAAGATTAGTGGGCGACTGGACTTTAAAATCTTTAACGGTTGACGGTGTTGATTCACTTTCTTACTGGAATAATTATTTTGAGAGTGAATGCACATTTAGTTTTAAGCCACCAACTTTAGATGTTCATCCCTTGCACATAGACTGGATAAGGAATGATAGCATCTTTTACAAAATCATAGGCAATTGTTGCTGTATAAGAGAAGATCTATTAACCGCTATTTATATACAGGAGGATAAAAAAAGTAGTGGTTTTCCCCTTTGGTTTATACTTTTCTCAAAGCCACGAGGTCTTATAGTGGAATGGAAAATAACACGCCTCAAGTACAAAGAGCTATGGTTTCAAATGGATGTTAACGATAAACACTACGAACTTCAACTTGAAAGAATAGGGAATTGACAGAAGCAAGAATTATTTCGCAACTATAATTTTCTTCCTCACGAAATAATCATTTGATCTTCCCGAAGGGATCCATTCGGACACTTCGAGAAAATAAATTCCTGCAGGCAGTTCACTCAAATCAATTTTATAAGAAGATTGTGCAGCAATAATTTTTGGTAATGAAGTCATTAATATTTGCCCCACTGTATTCTTCACTTCAATCATTACATCAGCCATTTTACCATTTAACACTTCAACGATAAACACACCTGAAGATGGATTCGGAAACACATTGATGAAATCATCAGCATTTACTTCACTAATTCCTGTTACCAAAACATAAAGCGTGGTAGAAGCAACGCAGCCGGTTTCATTGGAGATGAGCACCGTATAAAATCCGGTTTCAGTTGCAGTATAAGATTGATCGGTTGCTCCCGGAATATCAACACCATTCAATTGCCATTGGTAATTATTTGCTGGTGAGCAGGTGAGAACATAACCGGTTTGTGTAATTACAGGTAAAGGAGGTGTAGCATAAACAGTAATGTAATTTGATTTGGTGAGTGTATCATTTCCAAAAGCATTGGTGGTAATTAATGTAACATCATAAACGCCGGGCACATTGTAACAAATCATTTGCGGATTTTGAGCTGTTGATGTTGCAGGGCTTCCGCCTTCAAATATCCATTGCCATGCAAGTGGATTGTTTGTAGATGAATCGAAATAATCAATGCAAAATTTCTGACAGATCAAAGTATCATTCGCATTCAAAGAAACAGTAGGTTGTTCGCCACAAGGATCGTTGATCAACTGATCATAAATATAATTCGGCTGATTGGGTAAACCATTAAAACAAAATGTTCCGGGTGAAAGTGTAAAACCATTTGCAACGAAATTGCATCCAGTGCCCGAAACATTTGGGTCGTTGATCACACTCAGGTAATTCAATCCGTTATTTGCCATATAAATTTTCCCATCGGGCGCAAGCTGCAAAGAACCATAATGATAGTTGCCGCCGAATTCTTCAAGCGTAAGTGCAGCCCAAGTATAGAGATCCAATTGATACAATACATTGTTTGAAAAAATCGTGCTCAGGTAAAGTAAACTGTCATTGGGAGAAAATTCAATTCCATAAGCGCCCGTTGTATAGGAGAAATAAGAAGTAAGGCTAACATCATTCGATAAAATTCCTGTTGCTTTATCAAAGTCAAACATATCAATGTAAATGGTGCTGAAAGTATTTACCATCACCAACTTATTTCCGTTGTGCGATGGTTTCAATTGTCCGATGATGTTGCTTGCATCGCGGTAAGGGCCAATGTTTGATTGTACCGGCGCACCAACACCTGCATTTGTAACAGGATAAGCATTAAAAGTTTTGCCGCCCATTTTGTGAACGATCACCCACACATCATGTCCGTTAGAATTTAAAATTGCTGCAATACCTTCTTCACTTTGGTTGAGCAGTTGAATATTTTTTTGATTACTGATCACAACACCATAGCCGCCATTCAAATTCATATCAACTACTGAATACCACACTCCGCCATTGGGCGTAATGTGACTGCCCATGGTAAACACATAATACAAATTGCAACTATCAGGGTTGTGTATAATAATTGATTGCGCCGATGAAGTATCACCTTTTAATCCCGATCCATTCGGCATCAGGTTGTGATTACGGTCCCAAATTTTTTCACCGTTTTCGTAGAAGAGAAGATTGCCATTGTTGTCACAGGCAGTTGCACATCCTTCAAAAATTTCCATGGCGCTGTTGGAAAGTGAAACCGGTGAACCGCTGTTAAAATCAATGCCTGCATAATCGCCGAAGTACCAGATGTTGCCTGCGTTTTGCGCTTCACTTAAAAAGGTGATGAAGCAACTGATAAAAAGTAAACTGAATACTTTTTTCATTGCAATAAAAAATTAATGCGTGATCAAAATCTTTTTGATGAAGATGTTGTCACCAGATTTCCCCGAAGGGGTCCATTCGGATATTTCTAAAAAATAAATCCCTTCTGCAATTGCTCCAAGATCAATCGTGGTGGTAAAGTGTGCAGTAATATTTTTTGGGTTTGAAGAAAATATAATTTGCCCAAGTGCATTTATTACAGTGATTGTTGCCTCGGTTATTTGTGAATTCATGAACTCAACTGTAATTAATCCATTCGAAGGATTCGGATACACTGCGAAAAATTCATTCCCCGAAATATCTTCCATGCCCGTTACTAAAACATAAAGTGTATTGGATGAAACACAACCGGTTTCATTTGAAATCACTACAGTATAAAAACCCGTTTCTGTTGCTGTGTAAGATTGTTGTGTTGCGCCCGGAATATCAATACTGTTAAATTGCCACTGATAATTATTTGCAGGTGATGAAGTGAGCACGTAACCATTTTGTGTAATCGTAGGCAAAGGCGGAGTTGCATTCACCGTCATATAATTTGCAAGAAGCAAAGTATCACTTACTCCCAATCCGTTAGTAGTAATTAAAGTTACATCATAAGTTCCTGGCGTGTTGTAACAAATTTGAGTTGGGTTTTGAAGTATAGAAGTTGAAGGGCTGCCACCTTCGAAAGTCCATTTCCAGCTTACCGGAGTGTTTTGTGAGAAGTCGTAATAGTCAGTGCAAAATTTTTGACAGATGTCAGTATCACTCGACCCGAATTGTGTGAGCGAAAAATAAAAAGAGTCAATTGCTGTGCAGCCATTTGAATCAATTGTTACAGCATACCAGCCCGATTGCGTTGCAGTATAAGATTGATTGGTGGCACCATAAATAATTCCGCTGTCGAAATACCATTGATAAGAATCGGCAGCATCACTGCTTAAAACATTTCCTGCTTGTGTAATATTTGCTGAGGGTATTGCACTCACTGTAATGTAGCCGGGGAAAGTGATGGTATCATTTCCATTTGCACCGGTTGTAATTAATGTAACGTCATAAACTCCGGGAGTGCCGTAGCAAATGTTGGTTGGGTTTTGAGCAGAGGAAGAATTTGGTAATCCGCCGGGGAAACTCCAATCCCACGCAGTTGGACTGTTAGTTGACTGATCGGTAAAGTCAATGCAATTATTTGCACAGAATGAATTATCTGAAACCGAAAAATCGGGAGCACCAATACTGCAACCAAGCCAGTTAACTATATAGTTTGGCAATCCTAAATAATTGAAGTGCGGTGAAGTGCTGAAACCATTGTTTACATAATTGCAGGCGGCACCCAATGCATCGGGGTTATCAATTTCTGCAAGATTGTAAACGTTGTATCGGTTGATGTAAATTTTTCCATCGGGCCCCATTTGCAGTGTACCCAAAATATCATTGGTAGAACTTAAAACTGTTTTTGATGCAATGATGAGTGAATCGGTTGGCTGAGTCATATCCAATTGATAAACTTCACCCGGGTAATAATCTACATTACCAAGGTAAAGGCGTTTGCCATCGCAACTCCATTCAATTCCATAAGCCCAAAAATTATCAGCCACATAAATCGTGTAATCAAACGTGAGTAATCCTGTAGCGATATCAAAATCCAATACGTCAACTGAATGCATGGAGTAATTTGCAATAGCCAGTTTTGAACCATCGGGTGAAAGTTTCATGCACCCAACAGCACCTCCTGTATTTGTAGGCCCGGTGGTTGATGTAATTGCAGGACCAACTCCGGCGGAGGTAACAGGGTAAACATTGTATTTGTTACTGCTTGCTTTTTTAAACACTACCCAGTAATCAATTCCATTGGCTTGTTTGCATCCTGTAATTTTTTCTTCACCCGAATTAAAAACGTTAAGATTTTTTTGAGTCACTTCTCCCAATCCACTTTGTAATGACATGTCAATAATGGAGTACTTATTTTGAGACCCGCCATCTGCAACAGTGAACAAATACCAAATTGAATCGGTACCGGGCAATGGAACTGCTAAACACGCTTGTGATGCTGAACTCCCTTGCGTGAGACCGGAACCATTTACCATTACCTGATTATTCTTGTTGTAAATATTTCCTCCGCCAGTGTAAAAAAGCAAATTGCCATTGCTGTCGCTTATAGAGGTTGTTCCCTCATAATTGTAAAGTGCACTGTTGTTTAATGAAACAGGTGAGCCACTGTTAAAATCTATTGCGCAATTAAAATTAAAGTGCCAGAAATTGGTTCGGTTCTTAATTGATTGTGCATCAACAATTGACGCCGATAAAAAAATTACGGCAACCAGCAAACAAAGAATTTTTTTCATCAGATGATTTTTTTTAACGTGTTACAATAATTTTCTTGTTGAATAAATTATTCTGTGATTTAATTTCAAGAAAATAAATTCCTGAAGCAATTGCTCCCAGATTTATTTTGAAAGT
>JBKJNS010000363.1:0-9648 GCA_046593455.1 Chitinophagales bacterium
ATGAAATCATGTATAATAACCGTCATAAATTGTATCTCAAACGAAAAAAAGTAGTTTTCGAGCAGTTTATAAAGAAACGCGGTCGTAGTTCAGCTGGTTAGAACGCCGCCCTGTCACGGCGGAGGTCGTGGGTTCGAGTCCCATCCGGACCGCCCAAACCCTGAAGAAATTCAGGGTTTTTTTATTTTTAAGGATTGAAATTTCTTAATTAGTTGATTCAGTTACTTCTCTTTTAAAATTGTAGATGTATACATTTTACCCAACTCAATTACTGCATTTCATCCAGAATAATATCTTTGTTTCATTCTAAAAACAAATAATGATTTATCTGGATTTTGAAAAACCAATTGAAGAACTGAATGATCAGTTACAGAAATTGAAAAAGATTGGTGAGGGCGGCAAAGTAAATATGGATTCTGCCATTGAAGAATTGGAACAAAAAATTGCAGAAACAAAAACAAGTATTTACAATAATCTCAACGGATGGCAGCGTGTTCAGCTTAGCCGCCATCAAAGCCGACCTTATTCACTCTTCTACATACTGCAACTTTGCAGTAAGTTTATTGAACTTCATGGCGACCGTCAGGTTCGTGATGACACCGCAATGATAGGCGGTATGGGTTTACTCGATAACGAAGCAGTCATGTTTATTGGGCAACAGAAAGGTGTAAACACCAAAGACAGACAATTCAGAAATTTCGGAATGGCAAACCCCGAAGGTTATCGCAAAGCATTACGCCTGATGAAGCTTGCAGAAAAATTCAATATCCCGATTGTAACATTGATTGATACTCCGGGCGCATATCCCGGTTTGGAAGCTGAAGAACGCGGACAAGCTGAAGCCATTGCAAGAAATCTGTATGAAATGACTTTACTAAAGGTTCCTGTCATCTGCATCATCATAGGTGAGGGCGCATCGGGCGGTGCGCTTGGAATTGGTATTGGTGATCGTGTGTTGATGCTGGAAAATACCTGGTACTCAGTAATCTCACCTGAATCATGTTCATCAATACTCTGGCATAACTGGGAAAATAAAGAAGAAGCTGCTGAACAATTAAAACTTACAGCAGATCACATGCTCGACTTTAAATTAATTGATGGAATTATTAAAGAACCTATGGGAGGCGCTCACAACAATCCTGAAGAGATGGCCACCACACTTAAGATCGAGATCAAAAAACAAATTAATGAATTAAAACATCTTTTGCCACAGCAAAGAATTAATGATCGAATTAAAAAATTTTCTTCAATGGGATTTTATGAAGACTAAATTTACAGCAGCATGTTAAAATCCCTTCAGCGCTGGTTTCATTTTTATTTTTTGAGAAAAGAATTACTAACGCATGCTGTAAGCAGAAAATTAATAAGTCTTGCAAACTCAAATGAGATCGGTATTCTCTTCGATGCATCGGACCCGGATAAAGTTTCTGTAATAAACAACTTTGCAGAAAGTTTAAAGAAGGAAAAGAAAAAAATTGTTTTGCTCGGCTTTTATAATGTTCCTAAGAAAGCCATCAACTTCAATTTTTCCTACTTCAATAAAAAAGACCTCAACTTTTTTCAAATCCCAAAAAATGAATTGGTAAAGGAATTTATGGAGCGAAAACTTGATATCCTTATCAATGCCTACACGGCAGAAAATTTACCGCTGGAATATATATCTGCACTGTCTCATGCTTCATTCAGAATGGGAAGTTTTAACAAAGAAAAAACTTACGCTTATGATTTTATGGTTGATATGAAAAACGAAAATGATTTAAAATTTTTGCTCGATCAATACCGTCATTACCTTCAAATGATGTAGTAAGTCGGTTAGCTGATTATTCATCAAATAATTATTTTTCTCAATGAAAAAATTCTACGGTACCGGTGTTGCAATCATCACTCCTTTTAAAAAAGATTTTTCAATTGATTTTTCTTCACTTGAAAAATTGATCAACTTTAATATAGAAAACGGAATTAATTATTTCGTGGTTCTTGGCACCACGGGTGAATCTGTAACACTTTCGAAAGAAGAAAAGAAAAGTATTTGGAGGTTTGTTGCAGAAAAAGTAAAGTCAAGAGTTCCGTTGGTTGCGGGCATTGGAGGCAATGATACCAGCCATGTTGAAGAGGATATTAAAGAGTTTGATACAAAAGGCTATGATGCCATTCTTTCAGTTAGTCCTTATTACAATAAACCATCACAAGAAGGAATTTTTCAGCATTACTTAAAACTTGCAGCGGCATCCCCCCTTCCAATAATTATTTACAATGTGCCGGGCAGAACTGCTTCAAACATTTCTGCCGAAACCATTTTGCGGCTTGTAAAATCGTCAGATAAATTTATTGGTGTTAAAGAAGCATCAGGAAATATTTCGCAGATCATGCGCATCATTAAAGACAAACCGACAAATTTTTTAGTGATTAGCGGCGATGATTTGATTACACTTCCAATGATTTCATTTGGCGCAGTTGGCGTGATCTCAGTTGTGGCACAAGCCGCTCCAAAAAAATTCACTTCCATGGTTAATGCCGCACTTAGTGGCAATTTTAAAGATGCTAATGATCTTCATTACCAACTATTAAACTGTATGGAATTATTTTTTGAAGAAGGTAGCCCATCAGGTGTAAAAGCGGCCCTGAATATTTTGGGCTATTGCGAAAATGTTTTGCGGTTGCCTCTTGTAAAAATCAGTGACCCACTTTACGAAAAAATTAAGTGCGAGTTTTAGAACAGTGCATTTATTCATTTTATAAAAACCCAAGTCCCTCTCTTTTCTATTTAATAAAAGTCCCTACTTTTGAATCTTAAATAAAACTTCAATTCAATGAAAAACTTTTTACGCCTCCCCATGTTGTTCATTTTTACTATTAAAATCTCTACTGCACAAGTAATCAATATTGATTCTATTCTTCAGGCAGCAATGACTGAAAAACATGTGCCGGGTCTGTCTGCATTAATTCTAAAAAAAGGAATTCCTGTATGGCAAAACAATTATGGTTATGCAAGAATTGAAGACAGCATTCCTGTTACTGAGAACACCATGTTTATGCTTGCTTCAATTTCTAAAACTTTTATTTCTACTGCAGTTATGCATGCATTTGAAGATGGCGGAATTAATTTAGATGGTGATATAAATACTTATCTGCCTTTCGAAATTCATAATCCAAATTACCCCGATGAAATCATAACGCTGCGTCAATTGCTTACGCATACATCTTCATTACAAGATAATTGGACAGTGCTTTCACTTGGCTATACTTTCGGTTACGATTCACCTGTTTCGCTGGGAGACTTTATGAAAGGATATTTTGTACCTGGTGGTGAATGGTATTCTGAAAGTGGAAATTTCTATAATGAAAAACCCGGAACAGCCTATCACTATTGCAATGAGGGCGCTGCATTAGCAGCATACATTCTTGAATCTATTGAAGGAATTTCCTTTCCAGATTATACACAAGCCAATATCTTTGATCCGCTTTGCATGGAAAATACTTCATGGTTTCTTGCTGGAGCTGATACCTTCAATGTTGCAATGCCTTATAGATGGAAAGACGGAAATTATCTTGCCAATGGATATTATTGCTATCCTGATTACCCAGGCGGACAATTGAGAACAAGTGTGATTTCATTGGCAAAATTTCTTGCCATGATTATGAATAACGGATCCTGGAATGGTCAGCAAATTTTATCACAGAGTTCGATTGATGCAACATTTAGTTTACAAGTTCCTAATCTTGATTCTACTCAGGGAATAATTTGGTATCAATATGTAATTGGAGATAGAACATGCTGGGGGCATAGTGGCGGAGATGCCGGCGTGAGCACCAATATGTATTTCTCACCTAAAGATTCCACCGGTATAATTACTTTAACCAATGGTAACAATTTTTATTTAGACGGCCCACTCGATGCCATGTTTGATTATGCCGAAGGGTTAGAGCCGCTCCCCGGTGATTCATTTACTTGTTATGGATTTCCAACAAATATTATTTCAAGTTCCAGGACAATTGATGGTTTAAATGTATATCCTAATCCTTCAAATGAAAATTTCACGCTTGAGTTTTCAAATGATTGTTCAGAGAATTTAAATATTGTTTTGAAAAATAATTTAGGACAATCTGTTTTTTATTTTGATGATAATAAATCTTCAAAGGATTTTAAGAAGATAATTTCAACTTCGCAATTGAGCGAAGGATTATATTTTATAGAATTGAGAGCAGGAAACGAGATTTTTACCAGAAAGATTATTGTGAATCACTGATATTCAATTTTCTTTGAATTTTATTTTCCTCTCCCTTGCATTATAGTTCTCAAAGTGTAGAGTAATATTTTTATGTCCATGAGCAGCGACATGTTTTCAATGTAAAGCAAATCGTATTTCAATCGCTGAATCATTTGATTTATATTCTCAGCATAACCAAACTTAACCATTCCTAAAGAAGTTATACCGGGCTTTACGCGATGCAAGTGTTTGTAATCACTGGTAATATTCAGGAGTTGGTCAATGTAATATCTGCGTTCAGGTCGCGGGCCAACCAAACTCATTTCACCTTTCAATACATTTAAGAACTGGGGTATTTCATCGAGCCGCCATTTACGCATCACCTTCCCCCATCTGGTAATTCGCTTATCATCATGCGAAGAAAGCAAAGGACCATTCGTTTCAGCATTCACCACCATACTTCTGAACTTATAAATTTTAAAAGGTTTGCCATGCAATCCAATTCTCTCTTGCAAGTAAAATATTGGGCCGGGTGAAGAAAGTTTTACTCTTATCATAACAAATAAATAAATTGGTGAACACGCTGTTAGAATGATCACCGACACTAAAATGTCGATTATACGTTTCATAATATATTGCCATTTAGCCATTAGCTCAGGATATATCTCTATGAAAGAAGCACCCAACAGATGATTCATTCTCACAGAACCTGATAAAATATCATACATATCGGGAACAATCTTTATGATCACATTCCGATCGGCGAGTTGATTTAAAATTTCTCTTAGCTGATGGTGTTCCGATGATTCAATAGCAACTACAACTTGCTTAACATCATTGCGCCTGATAATATTTTCCATTTCGGGCATGCTGCCAAGTTTATTCATGTATTTTCCCAATCCGTTTCCATTTTCATGAAATGAATTTCCATTATTCAATTCTGCATTGGTGTCAACATACCCAAGAAACTTATACCCTTGAGATTTTCCCTTCCCATTAATTTCATTGAATGCTTCAACTGCTCTTTTATTTCCCCCTATAAAAATACTTGGGAAATAAAACTTCCCTTTTTGCATTCTGGTTTTAGCACTATTTAAAACCAGTAATCTTCCTGAAATTGTAAACGCAAAATGAACCATTAACAAGGTGGCAATGGATTGATAGTAATCATGGTAGCCACGAATGCGATCATCAATTAAGACAGTAAAAAATAAAATGATTACACCTGCCAGCGAAACAAAAAATGTTCTGCCAATTTCACTTACTCTTGATTTAAGATAAATATTTGTGTAAGTACCGGTGAGAAAATAAATAATAAGCCAGCCAAAAGGAATAATCAATAGACCCTGCAAAAATCTTGAGTCGCTAAAAAATGAACTAAAAGTTGCTGAGTTATCATGGTCAACAAATAATTTACGAAGCGAGAAAAATAAACCCCATGAACATACAGCACTCAGGTAGTCAACAAAGATGTTTGCTGCTATTCCATTATTTGTGCTTCTTACATTCATAGTTTAAAAACTCACGAGTTTAATATTATCAAGAACAATTTTTGAAGAACTTCTGTCACTTGAAAGCACTGCTCTAATTAAAATTTGGTAATCGTCGGCTTTCAGTTGAGTTACATCGGCTCCCATGTCGAGATAAATTTTATTCCAGCTACCTTTTGTATTGATTGTCCATTTATAATAATAAACTGTAGCACCTTGCTGTTTACCGTATAAGCCAATTTCAAAAGGCTGTTCACATTTATAATTCATCTCAAGATATACAGGTTGACCATCGGGAAAATTGTAGCTGCTGCTGCTTCGGCCTTCATAAACCGGCCGATCCTTATCCAAATAAATTGCACCTGAATAATTTCCTTCAAATATTTCTTCAAACATGTTAATTCTTATCATGTTAGTATCACCACCAATCTGAGAAAAAAGGTTTCCTGCTTCAAAATCTTCATTGAAATAAAACTTTGTACCCGTTCGGTATATGATATGCGGGCTTACATGAATTGTATTTCCATCTACAAAGTCTAAAGTTGTGGTGTCGGGAAAGAAAAAAGGATACTGAACGCGTACTGCTGAAATTCCATCGTCCCATATTCCAGGTGTTAGTATTACTGAAGTTGCGCCTGAAGCAAGAACAGGAATTAGTGCAGGTACTTCAAATGCACCCAGCAATCCCTCATTTTCATAAAGCCATATATCAGTAATTTTTTGCGAAGAGGTTCCCTGCCCTGGCGATGCAGTAAAAGTTACCGTATCAATTTTGATGTAAGCAGGAATCTGCTCATCAGGGTTAATAATGCTACACGATATTGTACAGGTAAATAGCATACCTGATAGAAAATATAAAATAAGAATTGTAGCGTTTTTCAAATCAAATCTGTTAACGGTAATCAAAGCGTAACGGAGGTGTTATTAAATTATTGTTATGAAATGAAAAATATTTTTCTGACAGAAAAGGCAGGCTCAGGAGGCAACTCCTTTGTCAATTTTTTCAATAATTTGGTAGGCAATATTTAAGGCATTGTACCCATCCGTAAGTGTAACAGGCGGTTCAATATCATTAGCAATTGATTCATAGAATAATTCAAGTTCCATTTTGATGGAATTAATAGGAAGCACATCGGGCCTTTCAAAATGCAGAAATCTTTTTTCTTCAGGCGTATTCAATTCAAGTGCAAAAGGATTCGCACTATCGCGGCTATCACTTAATCTGATGATCTCAGATTTTTTATCAAGGAAATCAATACTGATGTAACCATCCTTTTGAAACAATCTCATCTTACGCATTTGTTTCAATGAAATTCTGCTTGCAGTAATATTTGCAACGCATCCATTATCAAATTCAATTCGTGCATTGGCAATATCAGGCGATGATGAAATTACAGCAACACCACTTGCACTTATTTTTTTTACCGGAGATTTTACAACATTAAGAATCACATCTATATCATGAATCATTAAATCAAGCACAACAGGAACATCAGTGCCTCTGGGATTAAATTGTGCAAGGCGATGCGTTTCAATAAACATAGGAGAAAACAATTGTTTCTGTACTGACAGATAAGCGGGGTTAAACCTTTCTACGTGGCCCACCATCCCTTTTACATTCGCCTCTTCAGCAAGCTTGATTAATTCCTGTGCTTCCTGCAAAGTATTTGAAATGGGTTTCTCAATAAAAACATGCTTGGATTTTTTAATGGCTTGTATGGCGCAG
Source organism: Chitinophagales bacterium (assembly GCA_046593455.1). GTDB lineage: Bacteria > Bacteroidota > Bacteroidia > Chitinophagales > UBA10324 > JAJAYG01. The sequence goes on from JBKJNS010000363.1 coordinate 7,425, forward strand.
GCATAATGATTAACAGTATCGGTAACTACATCTACTGCATCAACAGCATCAATCAAATCATCCATGTTTACAAATCTCCTTACGCCAAGTTCCTTTTCAGCTATTAAAGCATTTGCATCGTTGGGGTCATAAAATCCAACAAGTTCAAACTCTTTTATTTCTTTAATAAGCTTAAGGTGTATTCTCCCCAGATGCCCTGTTCCTAAGATTCCTATTTTAATCATGAAGAGTGATGTATAAAAAATGGATTGCAAAAATAACCAAACAAGCTGCTTGATTTAAGTAGATGCCTCGTAACTTCGAAAAATTATTTCATCTCAAAAATCAAGATCATGCTCGAAGAACTCATTAAAAAACATTCAGGTGACATTGTAAATATGCTCACAAAAAATCATGGATTAAGTACCGATCAGGCAAAAACTGCAAGCACTACCATTGTCGATTCAATCTCCGGTTTCGTTAGCTCACAAGCGGCATCCGGCAAATTGGATGTAAATAATTTGATGGATTTATTTAACAAGAATACCCCTAACCAATCAAACCCTTTGTTCTCAGGAATTAGTGAAGCAATTACAGGAGGGTTAGAAAAATCCGGAATATCGCAAGATGTAATTTCAAAAATTTCATCAGGTGGTTTAGATGATGTATTAAAAATCGCACAGGGAGGAAAACTTGGTGCCATCGATATGAACACCTTAACAACAGCAATTGCTGCAGTATCTGGTAAAGGTGGCGGACTTAGTGGTCTTGTTGGCGGTATTACAAATTTGTTTGGAAAGAAATAATCTTTAATAATTCTATTTTAAAAAGCATGAAGCAACTGCTTCATGTTTTTTCATTTCAACACACCATCTTCTTATTTAACTTAGCAGCGTGATTCAAAACCGAACCATTGCCTTTCACACTCTTGGCTGCAAACTCAACTTTGCCGAAACATCGTCTATTTCAAGACTGCTGCAGAAAGATGGTTTTAAAAAAATAAATTTTGAAGATGGCGCCGATGTTTATGTTATCAATACATGCTCGGTAACTGAAAATGCGGATAAAGAATGCCGCAGTATTATTCGCAAGGCACTGCGCTTTTCACCCGATGCACAAATTGTTATTACCGGTTGCTACGCACAATTGAAGCCCAAAGAAATTGCAAAACTTGATGGCGTTGATCTGGTATTGGGCGCTAAAGAAAAATTTGAAATTGTTGATCACTTAAGAAACCTTCCTTCAAAAAAAATAAATCATGCTGCGGTTTATGCCTGCGATATTAATGCGGCAAACATTTTTGAAAGCAGCTATTCTTTTGGTGAAAGATCAAGATCGTTTTTAAAAGTGCAGGATGGTTGCGATTACAGTTGCAGTTACTGCACCATCCCACTTGCACGCGGAAAAAGCAGAAGTGATTCTATTGCGCACGTGGTTGAACAGGCAAATATTTTGGCAATGAGTGGTGTTAAAGAAATTGTTTTAACCGGAGTAAACATTGGCGATTTCGGAATTCACGATACAAACAATGGCAACAGAGATGAATCATTTTTGGATTTGATAAAATCTCTCGATGAAGTGCATGGCATTGAACGCTTTCGCATTTCATCCATTGAGCCAAATCTTTTAAAAGATGAGACGATTGAGTTTGTTGCACAGTCGAAAAAATTTATGCCGCACTTTCATATTCCATTACAATCGGGGAGCGATCACATTTTAAAACTAATGAAGCGGCGTTATCAATCTGATCTTTACAGCAAAAAAGTTTCAAAAATAAAATCAATAATGCCACACTGTTGTATAGGCGCTGATGTGATTGTTGGATTTCCGGGAGAAACAGAAAAAGAATTCTTGGCAACATATAATTTCCTTAACCAACTCGATGTAAGTTATCTGCATGTTTTTACTTACAGCGAAAGAGAAAAAACCGAAGCACTAACTTTTGGAGAAATTGTTCCAAAAGAAATTCGCAATCAACGCAACAAGATGCTTCGCATTCTTTCAGAGAAAAAGAAAAGAGCATTTTACGAAAATCATTTGGGTGAAACAAGAAGCGTGATGTTTGAACTAAATGCTCATGATGGAATTTATGAAGGCGTTACCGATAATTACATTAAAGTAAAAATAAGGAGCGAAGAATCACTTGAAGGCTGTGTTGCAGATATTGTTTTGAATGAAATTGAAGGTGACTGCGTTCTTTCTTCCTTTCCAGAAAATAAAATATTCTGTTGGGATTATTTTATTT
>JBKJNS010000347.1:0-2798 GCA_046593455.1 Chitinophagales bacterium
CTTGCACAATTTTTAGACCTTCAAATTCTGCGGGCAAATTTCTAACAGCAATTTTTACCCTGCGCAATTGATAGTTATAAGCAGTACGAACAATACCATACACAAACTGAAACAAAAAGAAACCCGAAACAACCAATCCTGTTTGAGTAAGAAATTGAGAGCGGGTGATTCCTTTTTGAGAATTTTCAGTAATTGCATTTTTATTTGAAGTTGTAAAAAAAGAAGTGAGCCATTTGCCACCTCTTATCAAATCATCGATCAATAAAAAAACAATCAAAAATAGTTTTGGAATATAGAAAACCACAAGTGCTCCTGTTAAATAAACTCTTAAAAGTTTTGGTACTGAATAATATCCGAAGAACATTGCATACCAGATAAAACCTATACAAATGATGGAGATTCCCCAATAGATAACTGTTATGGTTCGCCTCCATGAAATATTTGAATTATGCATCACAGTTCTTATTGCCTGAAATGCATAGAGATCAATAAGGAAAAGGAGGACAGTGGCTACCAACAGCGGAATCATTCGGCTCATTTAATTAATAGGTTGTGGTGGATTAACAAGTTATGACGAAAGAAGTTTACGAATATTTTGATATGCAGTTTTTAAAATTCACTAAGCTTAATAATGGAATTTTAACTTGCATCATGAATTATAAAAATCAAATGCTAAAATTTGTCTGATTGCTTGCTGCAGTGATGTTTGTAAATCTTGCAAAAGCGCAAGAGAAAAAAGTTGCATTAACATCTGCAGAGCTTTACAATGCGATTGCGTGCTTGGATATTGTATTGTTCGCCGCCTTCAACTCACAAAACATGAATGAATTTAAGCCAATGTTTTCTAAAGATCTGGAATGGTATCAGGATAATGGCGGACTTATTTCTTATAGAACTGGTTGGTTGCAGGATCATTGAAAGTTCATCCGCTAAAAGATTATGGTGCTATTGAAATCGGTAGTCATCAGTTCAGGCATATTGAAAACGGCAAAGAAGAAGTTGGAACATTTAAATTCCTAATGATTTGGCAAAAGGAAAATGGAAACTGGAAAGTAACAAGAGTAGTAAGTTACGATCATTTAGATTTAGTCTTGATGGTAAATTCTAAAAGCCGTAAATCATATAATAGAAATAGACTCTGACTTTTGCTTAAAGATCAACTAAAAAATAAAGATAATCCTTCAGGAAGACTACCTCTGTATTCATTGAATTATTATTATTGTTAAACCTAATTTGAAATGATTAAATAACTTTTTAGAAAAATAAATAAAAAACAAAAATTCATGGCAAGAACAACAAGAAAATTCAACCTTGTTAGATCAAGAGACAAGCAGGATGATTGGGGAATCAAAAGAGCCCAGAAGCTTCATTATCTTCCTAAGAAAATTATTCTTCCGGAGCGTGTTGATCTAAGGCAAGAATGGTGGACCATTGGCAACCAGCTCACAACAGGAAGTTGTGTTGGATGGGCAACAGCACATTCAGTGCTCAGGTATCATTTTGTAAAAGCGAAAAAAATAAAAAAGCATGAAAAGGTTTCTGTTCGTTTCATTTGGATGGCAGCAAAAGAACTTGACGAATATGTTGATTACCCTTCAACGTTCATTGATGATGCAGGAACAAGTTTAAAGACGGCCTTAAAAACAGCGAAAAAATACGGAGCGCTAAAAGCTGATCTTTTTCCTTTTAAAGGAAGAATGAGAGAAATAAAAGAAAATAATTTTTTGAAGATTGCAGGGAAACTAAAAATCAAAAGTTATTTTAATTTGATTAATAATCAGAAAGATAAATTGCGTGCCTTTAAAATTTGGCTTGCTTACAGAGGGCCCATATTAACATGCCTCGATGTGGAAGATACATGGCAAGATGTTAAGCGTAATGGAATTCTTGGCAAGTATGATAAAAAAAGTATCGCAGGCGGCCATGCTGTTTCTATTGTAGGTTATACTCCAACCCATTTTATTGTGAGAAATAGTTGGGGAAGGGGTTGGGGCGACAACGGATTTGCTTACGCAAGTTACGAATACGCTCAAGCCGCTTTTGATGAAGGTTATGGCGTTGTGATGGAATCGGATAAACTTTATGAATAGTAATTCCTTTATCCTTATTGTTGAGTGAAAAAAATGGAGATCAATTAGTTTAGCTAATTGATCTCTTGCTTTTTTGATTGAATAATTTTCGTTTCAAAAAATTATTTTTAAAATAAATCAGAATGAAAAGAAATTTTCAACTATTCTTTATTACCTTACTTGTAATATGCATTTGCAAGTGTATAATCAATACAGGGTATGCGCAAAGCCTTCCTTACAAACTTACACATGATGATACGCTTCGCGGAACATTAACTCCAATGCGACTATGCTACGATGTAACGTTTTATGATTTAAGTGTAAATGTTGATGTTCTTAAAAAGAAAATAGTAGGCAGTTGCTCGATTAGTTATTACGCTGTTTCCGATTTTGATTCTTTGCAAATAGATCTATATAGCAGGTACAAAATTGAAAATATTCTTTTTGGAAATGAAGAATTAAAATACCGGCGCGAAGCAAATTCTGTATTTGTAAAATTTCCTTCAACACAAAAGCGAGGCAGCAATTCAAAGATCACAGTAACTTATTCAGGCATGCCTCCCTCAGTAAAGAACCCTGAATGGGAGGGCGGCTTTACATGGAGAAAAGATATTAAAGGAAGAGATTGGGTTGGGGTTGCCTGCGAAAGTACGGGTGCTTCAATATGGTGGCCCTGTAAAGATCATTTTTCAGATGAACCGGATTCTGCATCTATGCATTTTACAGTTA
>JBKJNS010000234.1:0-3551 GCA_046593455.1 Chitinophagales bacterium
TTTATAAACTTCTGTTGTTGCCAATGAAAAGTTAGCTACCATTGCGCCGTTTTCAAGACGTTTGATTTCAGGATCTTTTCCAAGATTCCCAACTAAAATTACTTTGTTTACTCCTCTCATAAGTGAAATTTTTTAGGGTTAAAGAATCAAAATAAAAATCTAATGTAGCAAATTTTTTATGTAGTTGTCTATTAGTTTTGGAAATGGGTAAGAATTCAACTCATTTTGTTTAACTAATTTCCATTCTCGCATTAATTCTGATTGATTTGTTTCCAAATTAATTCTAATGAATTGCGAGATAATAGTTTGATGTGTGAGTTTGTGTTCAATAACAGAAGACACTCCGGTTACCTTTAATTTCTTTCCTTTAAAAAAATATTTTGAAAATAATTTGATTGCACTTTCGGCATCGCAAAATGTTTTTGTTTCAAGCAGCGGAAACTGGTAAAGCCCATTCCAAATATCACCGGCGTTTCTTTTTTCAATAATCACTTTCTTTTCATTTCCCATCACAAAAAATGTAAACCACCTTTTCTTAACAATTATTTTTTTTGATTTAAAAGGAAGAAGTGAAACGTGACCTTCATTAAGTGCAACACAATTTTTTCTGTAGAAACATTTGCTGCATATTGGATTTTGTGGTGAACAAACAATTGCTCCAAAATCCATGATTGCCTGATTGAACGCTGCCGGATTTTTTTTATCAAGAAGTTCATTAGCAAGTTTGCTAAATACCTTTTTACCTTCAGTTGTATCAATAGCCGTTTTAAGTCCAAAAGCACGCGCTAAAACGCGATATACATTTCCATCCACTACAGCATGTGGCAGGTTAAATGCAAAAGATGAAATGGCAGCAGCAGTATAAGTTCCTATTCCTTTTAGTTTAATGATCTCATCGTAAGAATCAGGGAATTTTCCATCGAAATCATTTTCAATTTGCTTTGCTGCCGAATGCATATTTCTTGCACGGGAATAATAACCAAGCCCTTGCCACGCACTCATTACTTCATCTTCAGTTGCACCGGCTAATTTTTTTATGGAAGGAAACAATTTTATGAACCTGCTATAATAAGGAGTTCCCTGTTTAACCTGTGTTTGCTGCAACACAATCTCCGATACCCAAATTTTATAAGGGTCATTGGTATTCTTCCAGGGCAATTCTCTTGCATTAGACAAATGCCACTTCAATAATCCTTTTGCAAAGGTATTTTTCATTTTACAAGATTATTACCCATTGAATTGCAGGTAACAGAATAACTTTTTCGATTCAACTGCAATCATACTGTTTTTCAAACAATTTTTTTTCCGACCCTTAACTGTTACTTTTACATCCGCAAATTTAAAATTGCCAGCAGCTAATCAGCAGTAGTTTAAAATGAGAAAAGCAGACCTTGTAGATAAAATATCAGACAAAACCGGAATTTCTAAAATTGATACCATGGTTGTTATGGAATCATTTTTTAAAGAAGTGAAGGAATCCTTAACCAAAGGTGAGAATGTGTATGTGCGTGGATTTGGTAGTTTTATTATTAAAAGAAGAAAACAAAAAATAGGAAGAATCATAAGTACCAATACTCCAATAGTAGTGCCTGAGCATAATCTGCCTGCGTTTAAACCAGCCGATACTTTTATTGACCAAGTAAAAGATGCCCCCTACAAAAAATAATTTCAATTGCGAATTAAACAGATCATTTTACTTTTTGCGGGTGTTATTCTGGTTGCATCACTTTTCTATTTTGGAAAAACAATTGAGCCTGTAAAAACTGAAGCGATAATGCCTGCAATGCCGGGTGCTATGCAAGCTTCTTCCAATAACACAGTTGATTTTGAAGCGATATTGCCTAAGGCAAAAAAAATACTAACTGCATCTGCATTAGATTCCATTGAAGTGTTGGAGCAACTTTTAAAACAAGTTCGCGGTGAAACTGAAAAATCTTCAATGCTCAACAGAATTGGAGCTTCATGGGAAAGAACGGGTAATATTCTGGTTGCAGGCAGTTACTACATGAAGGAATATGAAATTACCGGAGATATAAACACATTGAAAAAAGCTGCTGATTTGTTCTACACCGGTTTTCCAACTACCACAGATTCTTCGGCAAAAGTATTTGGTGCACAGGAAGGGGCAAAAGCATTTGCTCAGCTTGCAAAAGAAGATTCTAATCAACTTGACTACCAAGTAAAGGAAGCTATTTGTAATATTGACGGCTTTGGAAATATTATGGCTGGTGTTGTTTTGTTGAAAGGTGTTGAACGCAAGGATTCAACAAATGAGCAGATGAATTTGATTTTAGGTAGATTAGCAGTCGTTTCCGGGCAGTATGATAAGGCAACTGTGAGACTTGAAAAGCTAACTAAGAGCCACCCAGAAAATGCAGAAGCTTGGTTTCACCTTGCGGAAGCATACAGGGCCACAGGAAATAAATCAGGAGCAATAAAAGCATTAGAGCAATGTAAAAAGCTGGTTGATGATCCGGCTTTTGCAAAGCAAATCGACGATTATATTATTCAATTTAAAAACCAATAAGCTATGCCTTCAGGCAAAAAAAGAAAAAGACATAAAATGGCAACTCACAAACGTAAAAAGCGTTTGCGCAAGAACCGCCACAAGAAGAAATAAGATTTTCATTAAGCAAAAACGCAAAGAGAATTTGCCCCGAGTACTCGGGGCTGAAACACTCCAGCTTTTAATTAGCATTAAGTTTCAGATTTTACTGCCTGTTTGCAGGCAAGATTTTCCATTTTGCATCTCTGTTTTGCGTACATCGCTTTTGATGAACAACAACTCATTAACACCATCACCGTAAATTAAGACAGGTGTTAAACAGATTGTAATTCATTCATATTACTGCGATACTGTTTGCTTCCGTTCATCCTTCTTGTACTTATTTGTCATTTTCTTTTCAATACTGAATTCACAGTGGTGGGTTTTGTACTTAAAATGAAAAGAAGTGAACAGAGAACTAATTATTGACGCCGGTCAAAACGGCGTTGACATTGCTTTACTTGAAGATAAAACTCTTGTAGAGCTACATCAGGAAAACCTGAATCAAAATGTTGTAATAGGCGACATTTTTCTTTCTAAAGTTGGAAAAGTATTACCCGGTTTAAACGCAGCATTTATTGATGTTGGCCAATCTAAAAATGGCTTTTTACATTATAGCGATTTAGGTCCGCAGATTCGCTCAGTGCAAAAATTTGCACGCCTGGCAATGGAAGGCACACAGCCCGATAACCTCAACGATTTTAAACTCGAACCCGAAACTTTAAAAACGGGTAAGATGGCGCAAACCATCAATAAAAAATTTCCGCTGCTGGTTCAAATCACCAAAGAACCTATTTCGACAAAGGGCCACCGGCTTTCCTGTGATCTTTCTTTAGCAGGAAGATATTTGGTGCTTATTCCTTTCACAAATGTTGTCAGCATTTCAAAGAAAATTAATTCTCAAGAGGAGCGCAAGAGATTGTTACGACTAACTGAAAGCATTAAACCAAAAAACTTTGGAGTAATACTTAGAACGCTTGCCGAAGGAAAATCTGTGCAGGATCTG
>JBKJNS010000246.1:0-3146 GCA_046593455.1 Chitinophagales bacterium
AATGCATGCAGCACCGTGCCATCATTGGCAGTAATAATTTTTGAGTACTGAATATTTACATGGAGCGGGAAAAATAAATTGAGAATAAAAAATAAAATCACCGGCGCAGCAATCGCAATCAATATTCGCTTCACAATTTTGCCGGTTATCAATTTCATTTCAGTTCAAAGAAACAAATTGGATTTAATTACTACTTTCTCTCTACAGATTTCATAAAAACATTAAACGAAGAAACGTATAATATCGTTTTTACCTTTAGTTTCGGGACGATAGAGAATGAATGATTTACCTTTGTAGAAACAGAAAAAGAAATTCTCTACTCTGTAATTACAATGCTTAAGCTGCGCCGTTTATTTTTTCTGATACTTATGGTATCGCCATTTTTTTCGGCAGCACAAATTTTTTCATTGAAAGGAACCGTAACTGATTCCACCACTGGCGAAAAACTTCCTTATGTCACCATCCTCACGAACCTTACCGGCAGCATTGGAACAAGCAGTGATAGTGCAGGAAATTTTTTTGTAAAGAGCAACGAACCCATCACTGCATTGCGATTGAGTTATGTAGGTTATAATTCAAAGACAATCAATTTTGGATTGAAAGATAAAATCTCCGCCATCAGCATTCAACTTTCATCGCAGGAACAGCAGTTGGAAGATTTTACAGTGATGGCAGGTGAAAACCCCGCAAACAGAATTATCAAACTCGTGGTTAAAAACCGCGATCAAAATAATTATGCAAAGCTGAATGCATATACTTATACCGCCTATCAAAAATTTACTTTCACCGGCATTCCGCCAAAAGAAGGTTACTCCGATTCTTTGAAAGCAAAACTTTTTCGTTACCTCGGCGATAATCATTTTCTAATTATGGAAGCTGTTGTTGACAGAAAACATCTGGCGCCCGACCTCATTAAAGAAACAGTGGTGGCGCAAAAAGTTTCGGGATTAAGCAATCCGAATTTTACGCTGCTCACTTCACAATTTCAAACCACAGATTTCTACGCACCTTACCTTAGTATTGCCACTACCGATTTTGTAAACCCGATTAGCCCCAATAGCTGGGATAAATATTTTTTTAATGTTGAAGATACTTTGGTGAATGGAAACGATACCGTTTTCACTGTGAGCTACCATCCTAAAAAAGGAAAAACATTTGCATCGCTCATCGGCTCACTGGAAATTAATACCGATGGCTATGCAATACAAAAAGTAACAGCCGAAGCATCGGATACAACCTATGCGCTACTGTTTGTTAAAATTGAACAGCACTATGCAAAAGCCGACAGCGCGCATTGGTTTCCTACTTACCTGGGTACAAACATTGGCTTCAAAAATTTTTTATTCCCGGGATTAAAAGTAGAGATGCAGGGAAAATCTTACATCAAAGATCCCATCATTAATCCTCCGTTTACCAAAAAAGATTTTGATGGTGTAAGTATTGATTTGATGGATGATATGAAGAAGGATGATGATTACTGGATTCAAAATCGTGCTGATACTTTGACTGTAAAAGAAAAGACAACTTATGTGCTGCTCGATAGTTTAAACCGGCGCTATCACTTCGATAGAAGATTAGCATGGGGAAGTTCTTTTCAGGATGGGTTGTTTCGATTGCCCTATGTGAGCGTGCAGATTTACAACACCATAAAATTCAACAAGCCCGAAGGTGTTCGCGTTGGATTGGGATTGCAAACCAACAGCGAGTTTTCAAAAAAATATGTGCTCGCTGCCTTTGCAGGTTACGGCACACGTGATGCTATTTGGAAATACGGCGGCAGTATAAAATGGAAAATCTATGAGCCAAAAAATATTGCGCTCACTGTTAAAGCTTCCATGAACTATGAAGAGAACGGCGGACTTGATTTTTTTCAGGGCGGCTATTACGGAAGCGGTTCGGGTACGCGCAATTACACCATTGCAAATTTTGATTTTGTTGATAGAAAGGAAATTGATTTTACTGCACGCATTAGAAAATATATGAATGTGCAGGCAAGCGGCTTCACCACTTTCAAAAGAGTTACCAACGATTATGAATTCCTCAACACTTCTGATGGTGAGCCCCACCTGATGAATGAATTTCATTACACAGGTGTGCAGGCAGCGGTGCGATTTTCTTACAAAGAAAAAGTAGTGGAATCACTTGAACACTTTTATTGGATCAACACCGGCTATCCCACTTTCTGGTTTCAGTATACACAAGGGTTTAAAGGATTTCTCAATGGTGATTTCACTTATTCGAAATATGAAGGACGAATTAATTATTACTTCAACACAAAATCTTTCGGCATCACTTCCTTCACATTAGAAGGGGGAATTGTAGATGGCATTTTACCATCAACAGAATTGTATGCAGGTAAATCGAGCTACGCACCATTTGGGTTGTATGCGCCGGGAAGTTTTCAAACAATGCGCAGCGGAGAATTTATGAGCGATCGGTTTGCATCACTTTATTTCAAGCAAGATTTTTTGAAGAATGTTTTACAGCATGGAAAATTTCAACCTAATTTTATATTCATCACCACTATTGGCTGGGGCAAACTCACGCACCCCGAAACACATGTGAATGCAGCATTCACTTCAATGGAAAAAGGATATTTTGAGTCGGGTATTGTTGCAAACAATTTGATCGCAAGAAAATTTGCAGGCATCGTACGGCTTGGATTGGGTGCGGGAGTATTCTATCGCTATGGTCCTTATGCATTCAGCAATGAGTTAGAAAATTTTTCTTTCAAAGGAACATTGGCTTACTATTTTAAATAGTGAAAAGGGAAAAGTCAAAAGTCAAAAACAATCGCGAAGTCGTGCCACCACTTTAAACTTTCCCATTAAAAGTTAAGCATTGTCATTTGAGTGGTGGCACGACTCAATCAACTTTAAATATTTTTGGGCAATGAAAAAAATTGCAGTGATCGGTTGCGGCATTTCGGGTTTGTCTTCTGCATTGCTTTTGGCGAAAGAGGGAAATGAAGTTACCATTGTTGCAAAAGATCTTCCGCCAAACACCACTTCAAATAAAGCGGCTGCATTCTGGTCGCCGTATTATGCAAATGGAGATCATGTTACTCGCTGGTCACGAGAAAGTTTTTTGGAGTATGAAAACCTTTGTTCAGTTCCTCAATCAGGAATTTCAATGACAGAGTTGCG
>JBKJNS010000267.1:0-3445 GCA_046593455.1 Chitinophagales bacterium
GTTACTATTGCCCGAATGATAAAGAGCCCGTTGAATTGTTTGCAAAAGATTTTGACAACAACGGAACATTGGATTGCGTGATGTCTTTCTACAACGGTGGCAAATCTTATCCAACAAAAAATTTACAATACAGCGCCGAGCAAATGCCAATACTCACTAAAGAATTTAAAACCTACAGCGGCTTTGCACTTTCATCAACACAAGAAATTTATGGCCCCAAAGGTTTAGATAAAGCATTGCACTTAACAGCAAAAACTTTAGCAAGTTCTTACATCGAAAATTTGGGTGGCGGAAAATTCGCCATCAAAGCATTGCCACTGCGCGCACAAATTTCCAGCATGTTTGGTATGGTAGTGTATGATGTTAACGGCGATGGCAATCTTGATTTAATTTATCACGGAAATTTCTACAACAAAGAATCGGAAACAGAACGCAACGATGCATTTGAAGGTGAGATAATGTTGGGTGATGGCGCAGGAAATTTTACTTACCTGCCGAGTCGTGAAAGCGGTTTTGTTTCAAATAAAGATGCAAAGGCACTCAGCATTATTTATGTTGGAAAAAATAATGAGCCGGTAATTATTGGTACTAACAATAACAACAGCATGTTCGCTTTTAAGTTATCTGACAATGGTGCACAAAAAATTGCTTACACACAAAGTGATCGCTCTGCAGATGTAACTTTAAAAGACGGAAAAACAATTCATTACGAATTAACAAACGGCAGCGGTTACCTATCGCAGAACTCAAAGATGATTTCTTTTATTCCTTCACTCACTGCCAAGGTAATAATCACTGATGAGAAAAAGCAGCTGCGCACGGTTTATCAGTCGGCTAGTGCAATTGCTGCTAAATAGTTTTGGAAATGAAGATAACTGATGCTCCTCATTTAAGCAATAGCAACACTGTGTAATTTTGTTTTCAACCATAAATTTTTTTTAGTTTACTTTCTGAGGTTGAATTTTAATTCAAAAATTTTCTTCTGCCTGATGTAAAGAAGTTTCCTTCTGAATGATTAAACACAATTGCAGTCATTCAGAAGGAAACTTCTTAAACTGACGCAGAAACCGCTACCAAAAACTGAGAACAATTTCAATCGTAGAGAAAAAATTACCTCACCACCATCCGCTTCACATAAAAATTTCCTTCCACGTTCAACACCACTTCATAAATCCCTGCTGCAAGTGTTGTTGTGTTTACATTGAATTTATGAATCCCTTGTTGCAAATTTTCATTGGTAATTTCTTTTACTTCCCTTCCCAAAACATCATTAATCATCAATGTGCAATGCGCAGATTGTGCAAGTGAAAATGCAATCGAAGCATTTGAAGAAACCGGATTAGGATAAACATCAAACAACATTACAGTTGTGTTGGTGTATGAAATTGCCGATGCACCTTCAACTGTAAATCGCATCCATCCATCGGGAGCAGTTAATGGTTTACTCACTTTTCTTCCGCTGTTTGATTCTGCAGTGATGTAATAAAAAATTTGTGTTCCCGCAGGTTGCGCAGGTATGTATGCGTAGAAAGAATCAGTTGGTTCAGCAATCATGTTTACTGCAGTGTAAGCAACATTGGTATCAATGGTCCAATACATAGTTGCGTTGGTTACCCCGCTTGGTGTTTCAATTTTTGCTTCCACCAAATACGGGTTCACCACATCGGTTGTATTCAGCAGCGGCGCATGATCAATCCAAATTGGATCACTGTGCCCGATCTCTTTTGTGATACAATGCACAGCACCCAATGCCGCAATAATATTTCCGCCGCTGTTATCGCAATCAATGGTGGCGATTTTATAGCCGGGCAAATTTTCTTTGTAGATGCGAACCGCAGTGGTATCATATTCCTCTCTGTAAGTTGGAATCAAAATAGTTTTGTTGATGAACACTGCATTTGCATAAGTGCGGTAAGAACTTGATGGCGCATATTGTCCATTTGTACTGGGTACCATTGGAATGCGCACGATCTTGTAAGGCCTGTTGTAACAACTCAAAAAATTATCCTGCACATATTGAAGGTTGGTTTCAATCTGCGGACCATCTGAAACGCCATCGGGAAATTCGCCCCACAATAAAGTTTCTTCATCCAACAATTTCAAATGCATATCAATGTGATGGATTTCATCATAGGGTAAAGTTTCCATTAAGATGTAGCGATTCAATCCTAAATATTTTTTCATGATGGTATCAATATCTGCTTCCGATTTTACCGTAACATTGAAATCATTGTTAGATGCATTTTCTTCTAAAATTAATTTCGAAGAGAAACCTGTTCCATGTCCGTCAACCATAAAATTTCCTCCGGTGTGTACCAAATCATAAGGCGCTGAAGTGAGTGAATAAAGCGGAAGCCCGGTAAAATCAGAAAGCCCCACGGGTACTACATCATCTTTTGGTCGCGGGCGATTGTAGACCCAATCAACTAATGAAAGTTCTTCCACATCATTCTTATAAATATTCCACTGACCATAATCGCGGCACCAGATAGAATTATAATCAACATCGAGATATTTGATATTGTATAGCGGAATTCCGTTTGAAGTTAAATTACTTTTTACACTTTCCGAGTCGCTGCAAACGATGTACACCGTGCATTCTTTCTGTGCAATGTCAACGATCTGCCGCACAATGGAAACATAATCTGTCCAGGTAACCATCAATCCTGAAATTTCTTCCCACTCAGCCATTGCTCTTGGTTTAAATGCAGGAGGATCGGTGCCGCGGAGCATACTCTGATTTTGTAAATAAGTTGGCAGCAATAATTTTTCTTCATCAGTCATCCAGTGCGGCAATTTTTGATCTTGTGCATTCGAGGTTATTGAAAGGAAGGAAATAAAAAACAACAGTAGAAAATTTTTCATTTGGAATAAATATTTGAGAATGGAAAATTACGAATTAAACTTTGGCGTAATTTTTTTTGCATGCACCTAGTCCCCTTCGGGAGACTGGGCTGCGGAATGAGATGCGATTTTGATTGCTACTAAGGAAATGTTGATTAAGAAGTAAGGCGCTATTGAAAAGACGAAAGATGTGAGACGCAAGTAATGCGCTCTGGAATCAACAATATTTATATTACTAATATTTATTGGTTAGTATTGCAATGATCATTTTTTTTCAAACCCTAAATCCCAAACAATGAAAAGATTTCCAAATGCAGTAAAATTTCTTATGGCTTTCTGTTTTCTATTTTCTATTGAAAAAGCATTTTCGCAAACAAATACTTTCCCTATAACCGGCGCAGCTGGAATTGGAACACTTGCACCAAGTGCATCCTCATTGCTCGAAGTAACATCAACAACACAAGGTGTCCTTGTTCCTCGCATGACGAAAACACAGCGCGATGCAATTGTAACACCTGCCACCGGCTTACTTATTTTCCAAACTAACAATACGCCGGGATTTTATTATTACTCGGGAAGTGCATGGTCTGCAGTAACTCCA
>JBKJNS010000263.1:0-3062 GCA_046593455.1 Chitinophagales bacterium
ATAAAAAGGTTTGATTGGGATTCGGGAAATCTTTTCAAAAGCGAAGTAAAACATGGAATAAATAAACAGGAAGCGGAAAGTATTTTCTATGACCCGTCCTTTTCATTTTACTTCAACTTTAAACACAGTACAGAAACTGAAGAACGATTTAATGGCTATGGAATTAGCGACCATAACAGAGTTTTATTCTGTACTTTTACAGTAAGAAATAAAAGAATCAGAATCATAAGCACAAGAATTGCAAACAGAAAAGAACGTAATCTATATGAAGCAACTAAAATCTAAAAAAACATTTGTGAAGTCAATCAAAAATTATGATTCAACCAAAGAGATTGATACAACGAAGCCACTCAATCTTGATCAGGTTATTCAACTTTCATCAAACAGGAAAGTAAAGATTCAAAAGACGGGTATCAGATAATTTTTTATTTCACAATCTTAAAAGCCACCTGGTAATAATTATTCACTGCGCCAAGCAGTTCGTGTTTTATGTATAATGATTCGGTGAAAATTTTCCATTCAAAAAATCACTACCTTTATTTTGAAAATCACACTTATGAATCAATTCATTCGAATAGCATTTTTCTTCCTTCTAATCTTCATTCCAATAATCTCCTTCTCACAAATTACAATTTTATTAAAGCCTGATGCAGCAGCAGGAAAAGATGCAAAAATATGGAGCAACAATCCGAATAATAATTACGCAACTGATGGTGATTTTATTGCTGCAGAATGGACATGGAACGGTGATGAAGGCACGCTGAGAAGTTTGATTCAGTTTGATTTGAGTTCAATTCCATTTGGATCAATAATTACAAATGCATACCTCACGCTTTTTTATAACCCTACTTCGGCAAGCGCCGGGCAAGCGGGGCTAAATGCTTCGCTGCTTCAAAGAATTACTTCCTCTTGGGATGAGAATGTGGTTACATGGAACAACCAACCTTCTTTTACAACTTCAAATGAAGTAACACTGGCACAGAGCACTTTACCCGATCAGGATTATCCCGATGTTGACGTTACTCAACTCGTTCAGGATATGATTGATAATCCTTCTTCAAGCTTTGGATTTCTATTACGGCTGCAAACGGAACAAACTTATTCAAGTATGAAATTCGCATCAAGTGATTATACAGATTACAATTTAGTTCCCGAATTAGAAATCACGTACGTACACGATAAAGGCGGTGGAAATGATTCTTGTTTTGTTTCACAGCCCAATTCAGTTGATGGAAAAGATGCAAAGATCTGGGATCTTGAACCCACATTAAATTATGGAAACGATGCTGATTTTATTGCCGCTTCATGGACATGGAATGGCGAACAAGGAACATTGCGGAGCTTACTTGATTTTGATCTCACAACAATTCCTTCGAATGCAATAATCAACAGCGCCTATCTTTCACTCTATTACAATCCTACCTCAGCAAGTGCAGGGCAGGCAGGCAGCAATGCTTCATGGCTTCAAAGAATCATATCTACTTGGGATGAAGCAAGTGTTACATGGAGCAATCAGCCGCAGATTACAACACAACATGAAGTGCTTCTTCCTGCGAGCGTGAGTGTCGATGAAAATTATTTTGATGTTGATGTTAAAGAAATTGTTACCGATATGGTCAATGATCCGTTAAACAGTTTTGGATTTATGTTTCAATTGGAGGTGGAACAAACTTATGCAAGTATGAAATTCGCTTCGAGTGATCATCTGGATTCAGGCATTCATCCAAAACTTGAAATTTGCTATTCAATTCCCACCACGATACTTAACTTGTTTGAAAATGATTTGGCGGGGCTTTATCTTTTTCCAAATCCTGCAACAGATTTTATTACCATTGAGTTTGATCAACAACCTGAACCCAATTCGCTCATTCAAATTCTATCGGCAGAAGGAAGATGTATTGACCAATTTATTTTGGAAAAAAGCACAAACAAATTTGAGCTTCAGTTGAACAAATCAAAATATAACAGCGGTATTTATTTTATCAGTGTTAATACCAATTCTAATATTTTGAAAGGAAAGTTTGTGGTGAAATAAAAATCAACCTTCATTTCTTTCTCTTGTTATAAATTATTTTTATTTAAAAATGAATTTTCTATGATGAAAAAACAAAATCTTCAAATCAGGTTAGCCAAATATTCTGCAATGGCAATTCCTTTTCTTTCGATCTCAGATTTAAACGCTCAGGTTTTATATACTGATGTTGTTCCCAATGACACGCTCTTTGTTTGTGATACCTATGCACTTGACTTAAACAATGATGGTATTGTAGATTTCAGATTGGGAATTCAGGAACATATATTCAATTATGAGCGGGGTGTTATGATTTTGAAAGATGGAAATGAATCAAACTTTGTTGCAGGAATAACCCCTTCCTATTCTTCTTCATACAATAACTCTAGCATAAGTAAGAATGCTTACAGGTTAAATTATCAGGATGTAATCGGCTCGGCAAATAGTTGGGCAATACCCAAACCATATAACGGTTGGAGTTGTGAATGTGATTTATTGAATTGCAATTTCGAGGGGCAGGTATTTCTTAACCATCTATATTCAAGCAATTATTTTGGTGAATGGACAAATGATTATTCCGCAGCTTATTTGGGACTTCAAATAGAAACAAACAATCAAAAATACTTTGGCTGGGTACGCGTTGCTGTTGACACTGTCGGAAAGTGGATGATCATTGATGACTATGCTGTGAAAACTGAGCCAGATGAAAGTATCTGGGCAGGTCAATGTTTTTGTCCGCCAAATGGTAGTGAGAATCTAATAGTTAATGATTTTTCAGTTTATCCTAACCCCGCTGTTGATTATCTTTACATTGAAGCAACAGAAGGATATCCCACTTTGCCAGCCACTCTTGAAATTTTAGATTTGAACGGAAAAAAAATTATTTCTAACCCCTTCAATTCATTATCAAATACCATTGATGTTTCAATGTTACCATCAGGTAAATATCTGTTAAGGATTGTAAGTGTTAAAGAAGTTAGACTAAATAAATTTGAAGTTGTTCATTAAGGTAAACTATCCTCTATACTTTTTTTCGCTCTCTTGCTATAAG
>JBKJNS010000395.1:0-4680 GCA_046593455.1 Chitinophagales bacterium
TCTGCTTTCATGATTAAAATGTTTTCACGCTCCTGAAATTTTATACGAGGCGGACTTTTCATTTCCAGGTAAAAAGTTTTTACAGGAATTGTTTTCACAAAAAAATTATTTTTTAAAAATTGTTGTTGCCAAACGTCCATCGTGCCCATACACATCTTCTCTGAAATTCAATATGCCCCGGCTGTCAACAAATGCGGTGAAGTAACCGATGAATACCTGCACGGGCTGATTGAGCGTAAAATAAATTTTTTTCCGCCATTCATTGCTGATTTTATTTTTGCCAAATCCCATTGCGCATCATTTCTTAAAAGAAAATCCGCCAGCTTCTCAGGTTCATTCACGCGAATGCAACCATGACTAAAATTTCTTTTCGATTCATTGAACAAACTTTTTGCAGGCGTATCATGCAAGTAGATGCTGTATTCATTGGGGAATAAAAATTTTGCAAGGCCGCGTGAATTATTTTTTTCCGGCTTCTGGCGAATGATGTAGGGAAAATTTTTTCCTGTATATTGATTCCAGTTTATTTGATGCACATCAATAGCGTTGCCTTTTGTGTCAACAACTTCCATGTTGTGTGAGGCGATGTAGCTTGAATTCTTTTTGCAAGCAGGCAGAATTTCTTTTTTAATAATACTTGATGGAATATTCCAGTATGGTGAGAGCACCACATATTTTAAATCACCGTTAAATATCACGGTTTGGTTTGCATTGTTGCCAACCACCACATTACAATTCCAAACCAAAGAATCTTTCTCATACACGTGCATAATAAACTCGGGAATGTTTGCAGCAATATAATCGCCCTCAGGTTGCCGCGGCACCCAGCGGCAGCGCTCCATATTAAGTACCAATTGTGTGATCCGTTTTTGAAGTGGAGTATTCAATGCATTCATAGTTTGTTTACCAATGGTTCCGTTTGCCTGATAGCCGTAGCGTTGTTGAAATAATATTACTGCGGCTTGTAATGTTGAATCAAAGTTGATGTTCAACGTATCGGATAGCGTAAGATCACCAAAGAGAAATAACCGTTTTCTCACTGCAATTAGAATTGAATCTTCATCATCAAGTTTGTAAATTTTTTTGTTAAAAGGAATTGAATCCCATTTTGAATGTGCTTCAAGATCGTTATATTGTTGCAGGTAATTTTTTAACAGATCATACTGTTTGTAAACAGGTTTGTTGCGTGCAAAGAAATTAGGATCGGCCAAAATAGAATCGAGCAACGGCACAAAAATGCGGCGCAATACTATCAGTGAATACTGTTGTATCGATAAATTGGGTATACCAATTATTCATGAGTGAATCACAGGGGATTGAATCGTATACGCCTTCGTGATTGTGATTTTTAATCAGGTTAATGAACAATCGGCCTTGTTCATTTAAGCCGCTGTTCCCGAACCAGGCATATTGAAAATTTCTTTTCTCATAAAACTTTAAAACCTTTTCCGATTTCATTTGCAAGTGAGGAAACTCTGCAAAAAAAGTTTTCAGCAAAACAGGATCAACATAATTGTGGTTGATTGAATCGGGCTCAATAAAAAGTGAATTGGGTTTTACATCTATCACCGAAACATTTGAATATTTGCATGATGCAAGAATGGTGAGCAACAGAACACTTGCGGCAAAAAATTTTATCATCTTCCAAAAATTATTGCGGCAAATATATAAGCAGGAAATGTGAGTGGGTGATAGGTATTTTGTTTTAACGAATGAAATGTTGAATGCTTTTTTAATAAATTAAGGATGGAAAATCCTTAGTTATTTTTTTTCTTGTTGCTCATCTTTAAAACAAAAATGTCTGAACTGCCAAAATTCTTTAAACATGTTTTACCAAACACAATTGATGACTCTTCAAAAGAGCCGGTTAAAAAAATATTGCCAGTAGAATCTGATGTAATACCTCTTCCGCAATTTCGCCCTGCTCCACCTGCGGTTTTTGCAAAGAGGAAATTTCCGCTCGGGTCATACTTAGCTAAAAAAATATCTTCGGTTCCTTCTACAATGTTCTTAAGCGTGTCTTTTCCAAAGATAAGAATAGGGCTGCTATAAGAACCAGTGATAAGAATGTTGCCGGTGTTGTCTACATAGAAATTTCGCACGCCATCCATTGAATTACCACCCGCACTTTTAGCCCATAGAATTTCTCCCTTCGGATTAAATTTTATTAGAAATATGTCTCCACCTCCTGCATTGGTTAAAGTTGTTTGTCCTGCTTTAATGGTAGGGCTAAAGAAAATACCGGCCATAATAGTATTTCCCGAAGGGTCTGTAAAACAATTACCAATTTCAGTTTCAGTTCCACCAATATTTTTTGCCCAAAGAACATTTCCATCAGGATTGTATTTAACAATAAAAGCATCACCCGATTTCGGCTCTGTATTTACAAGTATAATTGAATCAAAAGTTAAAGAGGGGCTGTTAAAAAAACCTCCCGCAAAAATATTTCCTTGTGCATCCATTGAGCAACTTTGGCCTTCA
Organism: Chitinophagales bacterium; assembly: GCA_046593455.1. Lineage (GTDB taxonomy): Bacteria > Bacteroidota > Bacteroidia > Chitinophagales > UBA10324 > JAJAYG01. Next base: position 2,482 of record JBKJNS010000395.1, read on the forward strand.
TCACTATCGCTGCCGATTGCGTTTTTAGCCCATTGTATTTTTCCATCAGTTGAGTATTTTGCAATGAACATATCGGAGCTACCTGAATTATATAATTTGAAATCTCCGAAGTCCATCTCAGAACTATTAAAAATTCCCGACACTAAAATATTTCCTTTCGCATCAATAGAGCAAGAACTATAATCGCCATCCGAACCTTTTCCGCCGGCAGCATTTGCCCAAATGCATTCTCCATGCTCAGAAAACTTTGCTATAAAGAAATCGCAACCTTTTCCAGGGTGTACATTCGTTAAGGTGCTTTTTCCAATGATAAAATCTGTGCATTCAAACCAGCCTGCAACAGCAATATTCCCATTTCTATCTGCTCTGCAAGCTGTTGCATCATCGTCTCCTTTTCCTCCTAAACTTTTTGCCCAAAGTATTTTTCCGTTTGAATTAAGTTTTATTATAAAAATATCTGCCGAGCTACTATCGGAATTAATTAAAGTTGTTTTTCCAAAATTAATGGAGGAACTTCTATAGCGCCCCGCTATTATAACATTTCTTTTAGCATCAGTTGTAATGCAGTTCCCTCTGTCATCGCCCTTTCCGCCTAAATTTTTTGCCCATTCAAATTGAGGTGTCTGACAGTGCGTAAGAGAAACTGAAAATACCAATGCCAGAATGAGGGGAAAAAATTTCATTGATTTTTATTTAATAACCTATTAATTTTATGTCTCTAAAAAACTACTTTCAAAACATTGCAATATCGATAAGTTGTTTGCACAAATAAAAAGGGTTGAAGCGCAAATTGTTTCGGCAATAAACACAAAGCATTTTTTATTTCCTTTCAAAAAAAATCCGCCACAGTTTTACTAAGCGGATTTTTAATAACTGAAAATTTTAAACTTAATGTTGAATCAGCAATTTGCCTGCAACTGTTTTATCACCTGTAATAATTTGAATAAAATAATTTCCATCCACCAAAATATGATTGATGTTGATTCCTAACTTTCCGTTGCTTACAATTGATGCTATTGAAAATACATTTTGTCCAAGCATATTTATGATTTGAATGCTCGCAAAGCCCGAAAAATTTTCTGCTAAATCAAATTCAATTTTAAATTCGTCAGATGCCGGATTAGGATAAATATTAAGCGTAGTATTTTCTGTTGCAGTTGCAATTGACTCTTTACACGACTTGGTAACCACAGCACCTGCAGAAGTTTTGCTACAGCCATTGCTGTTTGTAACAATAACCTTGTACGTTCCGGTTGCAGTGGCTGTATAATTTTGGTTGGTTTCACCTGCAAGGCTGTTCGATCCTTTTTTCCACTGATAGGTTAAGCCTGTACCGCTGTTTGCCTGCAATACCACTGAACCTGTAGCGCAGATATCAAGATTTCCGAGTGGGGTAATTGTTGCAGCAGGCAAAGAATTTACTACAAGGGTTGTTGCTGCAGAAGTGGAAGCACAACTAAAAGAATTTGTTTCGCTCACTTTATAATCGGCAGCTTTTTTAGCACTGTAAGTTTGTGTGGTTGCTCCCAAAATATTTGCACCGTTTTTCAACCACTGGTAATTAATTCCTGCTCCGCTGTTTGCAGTAAGCAGTAAGGACTTACCGCTGCAAATTGCAACAGAACCTGATGGGGAAACAGTTGCAGTAATAGCATTTTCATCAATTACATTATCACAATTATCATCAATGCCATTGCAGATGTCACTCACTCCGGGATGTACCGCAGCATTTGCATCATTACAATCTGTAGAATTATTTACATAACCATTTGGCGCTGTTAATTGACAAGTTGTGGTTGATGCATTAATGTTTCCGTAACTATCCAAATCAGCATCAGGATAATAAGTGTATTGTGTTAACCCTTCATCAATTGCATTATCACAATCATCATCAATGCTGTTACAAATTTCAGTTGCACCCGGATGTATGTTTACATTACCATCATTGCAATCAGTATTATCACTTACATATCCGCTTGGTGCAACACAACCTGTTGTTGTAACTGCTGCATTTCCATACCCATCAACATCAGCATCTGCATAAAAAATTGTGGAGCCGCTGATTGAATAACTCAATGGAGCAGGAGGAGAACTTACTGTATTTACATCAGTTGCAATTACACCAGAGGGATTTGATCCGATGTTTGTATTAGGCACACCAACAATATCCTGGCCAATGAGGTAATAAGAGACCACATC
>JBKJNS010000401.1:0-10292 GCA_046593455.1 Chitinophagales bacterium
CTCTGCGATATTTGGAAGTATTGTACTTCACAGCGTAAGCGAACAAGTAGATGAGGACATTTTTATAGCAAAATTTGACCCTGATGGAAACCCCATTTGGGCTCATAGTTTAGGTAACGGCACGAGTGTGCATACTGATTTTCCTTTTGGATTTACAGTTAACCGCGATGGTATGGTTGCACTAACCGGCAGATGCTCAAACTATATTAAATTTGATAAAGGTGATTCGATTCCTGTATCAGGTGATAACAATATGTTCTTATGTGTATTTGATACAGATGGAAATTTATTATGGTCAAAAGTTGGCGGAATACTGGATGAGTCTAATCCGGGAACCGGATCTTACATGGATGATTTGGGCAATATTTATGTTACCGCAAATTATACGGGTGAAGGAAATATTTTTAATGATGTAATTATTCCTGATTCAATTAACCAACATCACATGTTTGTTGTTTGTTATGATCTAAACAAAAACCTCAAATGGTTGAAGGTTTATGATTCTGAAACAAGATTACAATCCCGCGATATAGTTAGCGACCATAATGGCGGTGTTCTTATCGGAGGAAATTATTCAAATACAATGGTATTTGGCAACTATTCATTTACTTCAAAAGGTGAAGATGATGGATACATTCTAAGACTTAATTCAACCGGAGAACTTGTATGGGCTAAAACATTTGGTTCAACAGCAGCCGAATCTTACGAAAGTGCTTATTCAATGAACACTGACTTGTTCGGTAATTTTTACATAGTAACAACTTTTCAAAATGATATAGATTTTGATGGGAATTCTGTTGTTACAGGTTTGTTTCATAATGTTGGGATTGCCTCTTATGATCTTGATGGAAATTTCAGATGGATGAATACCATTAGAGGAAATAAAGACAGTTCTGATTTTAGTGTATTCTGTTTAAGTACCATTTCAGAAAACAATGTAATTGTTAGCGGTTGTTTTGATGGCATCGATACGGTTGGTGGATCTATTATAATAAAACCCTATGGACTTAATCCTTACATACACGATGCTTTCTATGCTGCTTTTAGCCCTTATGATGGAGAAGTTCAGTGGGCAATTAGTACTGGTGGAATTAGTTCTGATGCCAATTATGGATTAACAGGTAACAACACAGGTTATGCATATGGTACGGGTAGCTATAGAAACAAAGGACAATTTGGTCCTTACCTGCTTATTTCTTACGGCGATGCAGATGCATTTCTGCTTAAATTGGAAGAAGGAATTGCTACTTCTGCTGAATCAGCTCCAAGTGTTCTTCCACTTATGACTTTTCCAAATCCAACAAACGGTGATTTAAATATTATTATACCGGCAAAGATTACAACATTAAAAGTGGTTAACACATTGGGTCAGGTAGTATATTCACAATATGTTAAGAGCGATTCAAATCATTTTCTAAATCTGGATACTTACAGCAATGGTATTTACTACATTGAACTTAGTGGAGGTTCAAATAAATATGCCTCAAGGGTTTTGGTACAGCGGTAGAAATTATTTTTTAATGGAATTGAAAAGTGCCCTCAAAAAGGGCATTTTTTTTTGCAAGAAATCACGCCTTACATTTGCCCCATACGCAACATGAAAAACACAACCATCCTTTCATTTATAATAGCCATTACCTTTTTTTCGTGCACAAATGATTCTAAAAAAGCAGCACAAATAAATGCAGCAATTGATTCATCAAAGTTGATTCTTTTTCCCGGTGAAAAACATTTAACCAATGTTAAACAACTAACCTTTGGGGGAGATAATGCTGAAGCATACTGGAGTTTTGATAATAAAAAACTTTCATTTCAAAGAACCGATCATAAAGAAATAAAGTGTGATCAGATTTTTTTTGGTGAAGTCCCTCTTGATTCTACGGGAACATTTAATTATAAAATGGTGAGCACAGGAAAAGGAAGAACAACTTGTGCATTTTTTCTGTCTGGTGATTCATTAATTCTCTACGCTTCTACTCATGCGAAACAAGATACCTGCCCGCCTGTACCTGACAGAAAGAAAATTGGTAAATATGTGTGGCCGGTCTACAATACTTATGAAATTTATATTGCTGATTTGAATGGAAATATTAAAAAGCAGTTGACCAACAATAAATATTACGATGCTGAAGCAACGGTTTCACCAAAGGGTGACAGAATAATTTTTACTTCTACCCGCGATGGTGACCTTGATTTGTACACTATGAATATTGATGGAAGCAACGTAAAAAGAATAACGCATGAATTAGGCTATGATGGCGGCGCATGGTTTTCTCCCGATGGAAATAAAATTGTTTGGCGTGCTTCACGGCCTGATGTAATTGAAGATAAGAATGCATATCGCAGGTTGTTAAAAGATGGAATGGTAGCACCAACTCACATGGAAGTTTATGTTGCAAATGCTGATGGAAGTAATATGCATCAGGTTACCGATATGAAAGGCGCTAACTGGGCGCCCACATTTACACCAGATGGAAATAAAATTTTATTCGCTTCCAATTATGAATATGAAAGAGGATTCCCTTTCAACCTCTATTTAATTAACCTTGATGGAACCGGATTAGAAAAAATTACACAATCAAATATGTTCGATGCTTTCCCTATGTTTTCTCCCGATGGAAAATATTTGGTTTGGTGCAGTAATCGCAACAATGGCGGCACACATGACACCAATAATTTTGTAGCGGAGTGGGTGAAATAAAAAATTACTTGCCTTTAAATTCTGGTTTGCGTTTTTCTACAAACGCCTTCATTCCTTGCTTTTGATCCTCTGCTGAAAAGCAGAGATAGAAGTTTTTCCTTTCAAAAAGTAAACCTTCATCGAGCGATGAATTGAACGCTTGCAGCACTGCTTCTTTAGCAAGTTTTAATGCAACGGGAGAATTTTCGGCCACCATTTTTGCAAGCGTAATTGCTTCTCTCAAATACAATTCTACCGGCACCACTTTGTTGATGAGGCCGGCATCAAGCGCTTCTTCAGCAGTCAAAAATCTTCCTGTTAAAATTAATTCCATTGCAAGTGCTTTACCTACTGCACGCGTTAATCTTTGCGTGCCGCCTGCGCCGGGCATTACTCCAATTTTAATTTCGGGTTGGCCAATTCTTGCTGTTTCACTTGCAACAATCATATCGCAATTCATCATCAACTCACAGCCGCCGCCAAGTGCAAAACCACTTACTGCAGCAATCACCGGCTTCTTTGTTTTTTTTATTTGATCCCAGGTTGCAAACTGATCGCGGTTCACCATATCAATGGTTGATGCATCGGCCATTTCTTTTATATCGGCGCCCGCGGCAAATGCTTTTTCATTTCCCGTGATAATAATCACTCTCACATTTTCATCGGCATCGAGTTGTAGTAAAGCATCTTTCATTTCAAGCATCAACTTCCTGTTGAGTGCATTCAACTCCTTGGGGCGATTGAGTTGAATCAATGCAATGTGTTTTTCTACCTGTGGGTTTACAATCAGAAATTCGTAAGTCATAACTTTTAAAATTCAATATTTTAAAGTAAGAAAGCCGTTGAATTATGCAAACAACAAAGCCAATCCTCCGCCTATTGCAATGGAAGCAATTCTTTTCCAATTAAATTTATGTGCACTGCTTTCACTTTCAAAAAGTATGGTTGTTGATACATGAAGAAAAGAACCGAGTGCTACTGCAATCAAAATATTAAGCAGCGGACTTTGTGTCTGCTGAAAATAATTTCCCAGCAACATAGAAAAAGGAGCAGCTAAAGAAAACAGCACCAGAAAAATTACCGCAGTCGTATTTTTATAATTTGAAATTAAAAACAAACTTGCCAGTGCAAATCCTTCAGGAATTTTGTGAATGCAAATTCCATAGAGTAAAGTATTGTTTGTTGCCTGCATCATTGCGGCGCTTGAAAGCGGAATACCATCAAGAAATGAATGAAGTGTTAAACCAATCATTAAAGAAGTAATGTAACCTGTTGAATGATGGTGACCATGAAAATGTCCGTGCTCAATACCATGCGTGAGTTGCTCTAAAATAATTTGAATGAAGAAACCCGCAAGAACATAGATGCCTGCGTTTGGCAAAAGACTAAAAACTGCCGGAAATAAATGCACGAGAATAATAGTGAAAAGAAATGCACCGCTGAAACTGAGCACGAGTTTATAATTTAACTCGGCCTGCTTGCGGAATGCAATTGCGATAAGGCCACCAAACATGGGTGCTGCGAATAAGAGGATGAAGTACCAACTGTTCATGTGATTACAACTCCGAATTTTTTCAATGCTGTTTTACAAAACCTGCCTGTAATAATTCCTATTGCAACTCCGAGCATTGCGCCGCAAATTACATCAAGCGGATAATGCAATCCCACATAAACCTGAGCAAAACATACCAATGCGGCCCATGCAATTGCAACCGATGTAAGCCAATTAAATTTTTTCCCGAACAGTACAATAAAAAAAACTGCGAACCCAAAATGATTGCCTGCATGTGAAGAAACAAAACTGAAACCCGAACCGCAGTCAACTAAAAGATGAATCTGATTTAATATTTCGGGAATGTTGCAAGGCCGCAATCTTTTTACAATGGGTTTAATAATGCTGCTGGCTATTTGATCAGTTAAGAGCAAGTTGATTACTGCTGAAACAATGATGATTAAACTGCGAACTCTGAATTTATAAATGTTCCATGCAACAATTACTGCATAGAGCGGAATCCAGAAATTTTTATCACGCAAATAAGGCATTGCAAAATCGAAAAAAGAATTTCGCAATTGTTGGTTGATGAAGAAAAATAGTTCGCGGTCGAGTTGGAGAAGGGTGTTCAATTTGCAATGGTTCGGGTAGTGAAACTAAAATTAAATTTTATTGCGGTTAAATTTTTTCAGCAATCAAAATCATACGCTCCGATTTTAAAGGATCAAATGAATGCAATTGATAATCGCCGAAAATATCTTTTACCAGTAGGTTGTTTGCAGTAAAGTAGCGTTCAAAATCTTTGAGTTGCAATGCCTGCACTCTTTCTTCAAAGTCAAATTCCTTTTCACCATCAATGATCAAAATTTTTTTTACGATCACATTTTCCGCTAAAAATTTATTGATGGTGAACTGAATTCCGTCTCTAAAAACTTGCTGCTCATCAATTATTTCAGCAATCACTTTATTACTGTTAAAAAAATCAATCACCAGTTTTCCTCCAATCTTCAATGAATTGCTGAGCGCACGAATTGCTTTCAGGTTATCTTTTTCATTATTGAAATATCCAAAGCTGGTAAACAAATTAAACGCAGCATCAAAATAATTTACATAGAATGATTCGCGCATATCATGCTTGAAAAAAGTAAGATGTTCAGATTCATTACGGCTTGCCTGTAGAATATTATTTTTCGAAAGATCAATTCCAACAACATAAAAATCATGTGCGGCAAGTGAGAGCGAATAGCGGCCTGTGCCGCATGCAACATCCAGCACATTGGATCCGGTATTCAATTTCAGATGATTCAATAGTGACTCAACAAAACTTTCTGCTTCATTTTCATTTCTGTTTTGATAAAGCAAATGATAGTATGGCGAATCGAACCAGGTTTCGAACCACTCTTGTTTTTGCTGAAGGGCCATTGAAATGAAGATGAAATTTAATTGGTGTGATTGCGAAGATACAATTGTGGTATCCGAATTAAAATTCTCACAATTAATTTTTGGGTAACTTGAAATTGACTTTTTGCTTCCTCATAAATTGCTGATCTGTGTATTGATCCCCCGATTTAAAATAATTTTCTTCTACTGCATATTTTACAAAACCTGCTTTTTCGTATAAGTGAATTGCTGCTGTATTATTTTTTACAACACTCAACGTAAGTTCTTCAAGTGTTTCATCGGTAAAACATTTCTCTGTTATAAATTTCAATAACCTGCTGCCAATATTTTTTCCTTCGTGTTCTTTTCTCACAAACATTTGAACAATTTCACCTTTGTGTTTTGTCTTCATTCTTGTTTTCCTTTCAAACCCTACAATACCAATCAAATTGTTGTGGATAAAAGCGCCCGCCATAAAATGAAGTTCATGTTGTTCTTCAATCCAATCTTCCCATTTTAATTTTTCAATCGCTGCTTCTTCAATGAATGTAGTTCCGAATTTTTCCCGACATGTTTCTAAGCAAAGCAGCCGAAGGTTTCGGTATTGTTTTGAGTGAATGGGTTCCAGAATTTGTATAGTTATTTCAGTTGTCATTTCAATTAAAAACTATTGCAACAAATGTATTGTCAGTCCTTTCAAAAAAATAACAATTCAAATTCTTAATCTAAATTTTCATTCTTGAATTTGGCTATTTTCGCATCCTTCATTTTATCAAATACAAAGGCAAAAAACAAGATGCCACTTATAAAATCAATCTCAGGTATTCGCGGAACCATTGGCGGTAAACAGGGTGATAATCTTACACCCGAAGATGTTGTAAAATTTACTTCTGCTTTTGCTGCTTGGGCAATGAAGAAAAGTATTAAAAGGAAAATGGTTATCGGTCGCGATGCACGAATCTCGGGTGCAATTATTTCTTCGCTCGTAACTTCAACTTTGCAATCGCTCGGCATTGATGTAATTGATCTTGGCCTTTCAACTACCCCAACTGTTGAGTTAGCTGTTACAGATCACGATTGCGCAGGCGGCATCATCATTACTGCCAGCCACAATCCAATGCAATGGAATGCATTGAAGTTGCTGAATCAAACGGGAGAATTTATTAATGATGCTGAAGGGAAGGAAGTGTTGCGATTGGCCGATGCAGGAAATTTTTTCTTTGCAGAAGTTTTATCACTTGGTAATTATGTGCGCGATGAAAACGGAATTGAAAACCACATTAAAAAAATTCTTGCTTTGCCATTGGTGAATGCCGAAGCCATCAAGAAAAAGAAATTTAAAATTGTGGTGGATGCAGTAAATTCTACAGGGGGAAGTGCAGTCCCAGAATTGTTGAAAGCATTAGGTGTTAAAGAAGTGATCGAACTCAATTGCGAACCCACAGGAAAATTTGCTCACAACCCCGAACCTCTTGCAGAAAATTTAGTTGAGTTGTCTCATCTCGTAAAATTTCACAAAGCCGATCTTGGTTTTGCAGTGGATCCTGATGTAGACCGCCTCGCAATTGTGAATGACGATGGAAGTATGTTTGGTGAAGAATACACGCTCGTTGCTGTGGCAGATTATGTGATGAAGAATGTAAAGGGAGCAGGTGAGCGCAACACGGTTTCTAATCTTTCATCAACAAGAGCATTAAAAGAAATTACACTTAAAGCGGGTGGAAAATATTTTGCAACTGCTGTGGGTGAAGTGAATGTGGTAACGAAAATGAAGGAAGCAAAAGCAGTAATTGGTGGTGAAGGAAACGGCGGTGTAATTTACCCGGAACTGCATTATGGTCGCGATGCATTGGTTGGCATTGCCTTGTTTCTCACACATCTTGCAATATCAGGTAAAACCTGCACGGTGCTGCGAAGTGATTATCCTAATTATGTGATCTCGAAAAATAAAATTCAGTTAACACCCGAAGTAAATATTGACCGCATTCTTAAAGCTGTAGAGAAAAAATATTCAAAACAACCGATCAATACTGAAGATGGATTAAAGATTGAATTTGATGATGACTGGGTGCACCTGCGGAAATCAAATACTGAACCCATCATCAGAATTTATTCTGAAAGCAGCCACGAAACCACTGCGAATAAACTGGCAGAAAAAATAATGGAAGACATTAAAGGGTTGATGAAGGAGGGTTAGGTAAATTTGAATTGATCTTCACGCAACCTTGTTTTCACTTTTATCTGCTGTTTTCAGAAGTGAAAAAATTACTTTTGCAACTCAAATTATTTTAAGATGAGAATCTACTTCGACAACGCCGCCACCACCGCCATCGACCGTGAAGTAATTGACGAAATGCTTCCCTTTATGGAATCGCATTTCGGCAATCCTTCTGCCATTCATTTTTATGGAAGAGAAACACGGGCTGCGATTGAGAGAGCAAGAAAAACAGTTGCCAAATATTTGAACTGCACACCGGGAGAAATATTTTTTACAAGCGGCGGAACCGAAGCAAACAATATGGCGATTCGCTGTGCAGTAAAAGCATATAATCTTAAGCACATCATTACTTCACCCATTGAACACCATTGTGTTTCGCACACAACAGAAGCTTTGGCGAAAGAAGGGATTGTTCAGTTACACTACATAAAGGTAGATGAGAAAGGAAGATTTGATTTGAACCATCTTGACGAGTTGCTGCAAAAAATTGGTGAGCGATGTTTGGTTACGCTCATGCATGCGAACAATGAGATTGGGACCAAGATGGACATCAACACGGTGGGAGAAATCTGCAAAAAGCACAATGCAATATTTCACAGCGACTCTGTTCAAACCGTAGCGCATTTTCCTTTCGATCTAAAAAATATTCCTGTTCATTTCATCAGCGGTGCAGCACATAAATTTCACGGACCAAAAGGAACAGGATTTCTTTACATCAACCACTCAATAAAAATTTTACCCATGATTTTTGGTGGCGCGCAGGAGAGAAATATGAGAGCGGGAACCGAAAATGTTTACGGCATCATCGGCCTTGCAAAAGCATTAGAGATTGCTTATGAAAACCTGGATGCAACAAAGCAACACATCAAAGGAATCAAGAATTACATGATTGATTCATTACAAAAAAATTTCCCTGATGTTGAATTCAATGGTGATCTTGAAAATTCTTTGTATACGGTTTTGAATGTTTCATTTCCCATGAATAATAAATCCCAAATGGTGCTTTTTAATCTCGACATGGCAGGCATTTGTGCATCATCGGGTTCTGCTTGCTCGAGCGGCAGCAATGAAAATTCTCACGTACTCACTGCTATTAAGGCCGATACCAATCGCGTTGCAGTTCGCTTTTCATTTTCTAAATACAACAACAAAGAAGAAGTGGATGTGGCGATTGAGAAGTTGATGGAGTTAGTAAGGGTTCCTGAAACGGTGATTTAGCTCGCCACTAAAAAAATTTTCCCGCAGATCACGCAGATCATCGCGGATGGTTAAGTGAAAAATTTCAGCGATGATCTGCGGGATCTGCGGGAAACCTATTTCAAACCAACCAGAAATTCCATTACATCAACACCATCGGCATAATCCCATAAATGCGGTGATTGTGTTTGACCGAATGGCATAAAATTTTGACCTACCACACACTGAATATTTTCATCATCGCGTTTCAAAATCTGTTGCAACTCCTTTTCACTTTCATAAAACTCATAGTGTAAAACTGAAACCGGCGATGTGATTTGCTTTTCTTCTTTGACAATAATGAAATCGTTGAGCAAATGCGGCGAATGATTCATCGAGAGCAAAGCGCTGTTGTAATCAAAGTTGTTTTTATACTTGTTGTGATTTCTGATCTCTGCATATTTTTCCATTGATTCAAAAAAGAAATTGAAATTGTAACCACGTGGAACTAAAAGCTTAGAAACATTTCTGCAACCCAACCCGAAGTAGCTGAAAATATCGAAGCCCAAATTTTCTAAATCGGTTTTTGTTTCATTGCCCCTTAACACAGCCACTGAACTTCTGCTGCGGCGAATGATGTGCGGATACTTTCCAAAGTAATATTGAAAGTAGCGCGAAGAATTATTGGAGCCGGTTGCAATTACTGCATTCATGCCTTTCAAAATTTCGGTAACTGAAATCCGGTGTTTTAATTCTTCATCTATTTCAAAAAGTTTTTTTTGAATGAAAGGAAAAAGCACATCATCTTTTGAGGAGAGTTTGATGAGCGATTTATTTCCCGAAACAAACACGCACATAAAATCGTGAAAGCCAACGAGCGGAAGGTTGCCTGCCATCACGATTCCAATTATTTTAGGTGAGTCGTTTTCTTTGATTTCATACTTCAGCAACCAATCACGAATTTTTTCTTCGCTTAAAAATTCATCACAAATATTTTTGAGTGCAAGCGTTGTGTTCTCCGGCGTAAACCATTTGTTGTGTTGGTATGCTTTTTCAATCACATGCTGCAGTTCTTCATTTCCATTGCTAAGAAATGTTTTGAAGGTGGTGAGTATTTTTATTCTTTGTTCAAGAGTCACAGTAAAATGGTTGAAGGTTATATGGCTAAATTGTTTGGTAAATAATTAGTGTTGTGCGTTTAATCCGGCAGGCAACCATTTAACTATTTAGCAATGCAGCCATTGATTCATAAAAAATAATTTCACAATAATTTTTATTCAGTGTATTCCTTTCTAAATTTGGCGCCTGTAAAACTAATCTGCAATGGCAATAATAATTACTGAAGA
>JBKJNS010000493.1:0-3338 GCA_046593455.1 Chitinophagales bacterium
AAGAAAATTTATTATTCGTAAACCCCGATGCAACAGATGATGATATCAATCTTGTATTGCAACAAGCATCATGTCAATCACTACTCGCCCGCGCCGAAAAAGGAATTAACAGCATGATTGGTGAAGGCGGCGTAAAAGTTTCGGGTGGTGAAAAGCAACGGCTCTCCATTGCACGTGCATTATTGCGCAAACCACATCTCATGGTTTTTGATGAAGCAACGTCGGCATTGGATTCATTAACCGAAGAAGAAATTACACAAACCATTCGCGATGTATCACTCAGCAGTGAACGCACAACCAATATGATTGCACATCGCCTCTCTACCATCATGCATGCCGATCGCATATATGTTTTTGAGAAAGGAAAAATTATTGAACAAGGAAAGCACAATGAATTGCTCGCAGAAAAAGGATTGTATTACGCTATGTGGCGCCAGGAGATTGGGGAAAGAAAAGAATTTGAGCCTGCACTCAATTAGCTAAAAGCACTTGTGATAAATAAAAAATCCTGAACAGTTAACCGTTCAGGATTTTTTCATTTCACTTCACTAAAATATTATTGCCGCGGCGCAGTTCCTGTTGTTTCCTTCTTCTTTATTTCGCCGGATTTGCTTTCACCTTTTCTGTCACCACTTTTATTTCCGCCATATTTGGCTTTCATTTCCTCACGCATAGTACGGCATTGTGCCATATCTTCATGAAGCTTTTGTTTTAATTGTGCTTCCTGCCCTGCAGATGCACCTTCCATTTGAGCCATATCAGCTTTAACAATATCCATTAGTGCAATCATTCTATTCATATCTGCTTTCATTGCAGGATCATTGGTTTTCTCTTGGTGCGCCTTAATCTTGTTATACTGTTCATCAAACTTCTGCATGCGCGCATCAGCATCTTTCTTTACCGAAGTCTTATCCATTTTATTGTAGTCGGGTAACTCGCTGGTTTCAGTTTGCTGATTGCTTTTAGTATCAACATTAGAAGAATTTGTAGCGTTCTTTGTGCTGGTCTTAGAAGCTTTTGTTGGAGCTGTTTCCTGCGCCAATAATACTTGTGATGTAAATACCGAAGCAGTCATAAACAGCATTACAGCTAATGATCTTAAAGTTTTGATTTTCATTTTATGTTTGTTTTTGTAAGGTCTAAATTTATAAATATCATACCAGCTTTTACAAGATTGAATTGAACTCACTTTCTAATAAAACTCAATCAACAACTTACTGCGTGTAATTTTAAGAAGTAGTGCAAAAGTTAATCATCAAAAGAATTATTTTTGAGCACAATCAAACTAAAATTATGAAGCGGTTCTATCCACTTGCATTGTTCTACACCCTTATAGCTTTTAATTTAAATGCACAAGTACACCCTGATGAATTGGTAATAAAAAATCGGACAATTGGCAAAGAACTTCAGGCACATAAAGTTTATAAAGGACATTTTAATTTACATAATGATCGTCCATTTGGAATTGATACAATTGGTAATTTGCAAGCATGTGATACCGTTTTTTACTCGTGGTATTATCTTACGGTTAACGATGCTAAGGCATACATCAGCGGACATAATGATAACATTGATAGTGCGAAGGCAGAAAAATATACAGGATTAACTGCAAGCCAGGTAAATGCTTTGTGGATGTTTTTTGGAGTAGCTACTTACACCGATCCAACCTTACAAGTAATTCATGTAAAAGTTTGGGACGATGCGGGTGCCGGCGGAACACCGGGAAATATTTTGGGCTCTGTTGATGTTACTCACGCATCTATTAAAGCAGATGTTGATGCGGGCAATCTTACTACTGTAACTTTTCCAACTCCAATTCCAATTCCTGCAAACGGAAATATCTATTGTGGTTTTACAATGGATTACAAAAAGAAAAACAACAAGTTAACTTATGATACAATGCGGGCAGTTAATTTGTTGAACCCCGATTTTTTTAGCGACTGCAATACAAAGGAACAAAACACTGCATGGGAACTTTATTCAAAAACTTCGGGACAAGACGGGCAGTGGCACGATTACGTTTATAGTTGGGGATATGGAAACAGAAACCCCATCTTCCCCATTGTGCAAACGAACTCTTGCACCATCGCAATTGATCCTTCATCAGTTTCAATTTGTAAAGGAAACAGTATTGAAATAATTGCGAGTGGTGCAGCAACCTATTCATGGTCACCTTCTACAGGTTTAAATACTACGGAAGGTGCAACGGTGATTGCTAATCCTGTTACTACAACTACCTATACTGTTTCGGGTGATACGGGTTCTTGCAGCAGTATTGTAACAGTAACAGTTAACCCCACTCCTATAATTTATCTTGGTGCAGACACAATTATTTGTGACACTTCAAATTTTGTTTTGGATGCAGGTGAAGGATTTAACAGTTATCAATGGTCGACTAATGAGACTACACAAAAGATTGACATTAACTCTACCGGATTGTATTCTGTTGTTGTAAAAGATCAAAATGGTTGCAGCGGAACTGACAGTATCAATATCACAGTTGATATTTGTACTGATTTGTATGAAATTAAAAATAACGTTGAAGTAAATATTTATCCCAATCCTGCGAGCAACTATTTTTTCATTTCAATTAAAAATAATTTGGGAACTGAAATAAAGATGGAGGTAATAAATATTTTTGGTCAAACAGTTCTTGACATTCCTACACAGCACTTTCAAAATAATTCTGAGCAGTTGATTGATGTTAATGGTTTAGCTCCTTCAATCTACTATTTAAAAATTATGATTGGCAGTGAAATAATATTCCGCAAGATTGTGATTGAGAAATAATTTATTCTTCCTTCCCAAAAAAATATTTATTCAAATAATTTTAGTGCTATGAAAAAAGTTTACTTACTGCTGCTGCTTGCTTCTTTTATTTCAAGCTATGCATCTGCACAAATTTCTTCCAATGAATTTGAAATTAAAAACAGCGAACGAAAAAAAGATTTACAACACAGTAAGGTTGCTAAATTAATTTTCCCCAATGCTAACCTGCGTGATGTTACCATTGACACCATCGGAAATTTGCAGGCGTGTGATACTGTTTTTTACAACTGGTTTTATTTTGCGGCGAGTGGTGATACCGCGTGGGTTAGCGGGCACAATGATAATCTCGACAGTGCGAAGGCAGAAAAATATACCGGCATTAGCGGCGATAAAATAAATGCGCTCTGGATGTTATTTGGTTATGCGAGTTATGTGAGTTCAACTTTAAATGTGATTCATGTTAAGGTTTGGGACGACTCGGGAATTGATGGAACTCCCGGCGCCGAACTCGGTTCTGTTGATGTTACCCATGCAACCATCAAAGCCGATGTTGATGCGGGCAATCTAAC